>NZ_VITO01000019.1:0-131170 GCF_007828025.1 Nitrospirillum bahiense | reverse complement strand
CGATGACGGGACACTCGAAATCGAACTCTCATACGACAACGACGACGAGGTCACTCTCAAAGCCCGAAGAAGCTGACTTCTTCAACACCCTGCTAAGCCAGCACAGCCGCTTGCCGCTACTCCTTCTCGCCTACATATCGCATGCGGAACTGTTGAGACAATTTTCTGCGGAAATGCTTGGCTGTTCAGCCATGACAGCTCCTAGGCCCCTCAACATTCTCTTCGTCTGCCAAGATGCGTCGTTTTCGATTTTGGCCGCTGCTCTGACCAACTGCATCGGTCAAGGTGATGTAAAGACATGGGCAGCTACTGCCGAACCGGTACGAAAAACTCATTCGGAGGTTTTTAACCTCCTTGATCGTTTGCCAGTTCCGGAAAGTGGATTGGAGGCAAAGGACTGGAATGAATTTGCCCGGCCAGATGCACCAGCCATGGATTTTATCATCTTTCTTGGTAGTGGTTTTTATTTTAACGATGAGGATTTCGTGTGGCCAGGCTATCCTATTTTCATGAGTTGGCTCGATATGGAGTTCGAGGAAAATAATTTTGAAGGAAAATCTTCCTATTCAATAAAGCGTCGAAATCAGCGCTGCGCCAGGCTGGCCAATTCTATTCTTTTGCGCATTTGTTTTTTATTTAATCTTGGCTTTAGTAAGTGGAATCCTGGTCGCCTTTACATGGACGGCTTTAATGCTTTGGCAGAGGCAGCCGAGTGGGCGGGCCCCGCATTGAATGGCAAATTACTGCGTTGGTTCATTAGTCAACATTATGCAGAGCGTTGGCAGCAGCATTCACAGCGCATAGCCAAGGAAGGGCAGAAGAAAAAGAGGCAGGCGAACTCAAAAAAGGCCGCACCGAAGCGAAAAACTTGAATGTACGCCGTGCGGGGTACCCCCGCACGGCGGTTGCGCTTAGGAGCGCGGCCCTCGAAAGCGCTTAAGCAGCTGTCGCGCGCCCAGAGGACGGTACTCGACATGCAGCCGGAAGCCCGCCAGTTCGCACCAGAGTTCGAGAATGATTTTGATTGTCCGCATGTTCGGTCTCCTTCGTTCGACCGCGCCCTCGCGGCCTTCATGCGGCGGGCCTTGGCGACGGCGGAGGCGGCTGCACCGTCAGGCCGGAACGCAGAGGAGGAGCGCCAGCGCTTGCGGCCTTGAGCCGACGAACGGCGCGAGAAAGGACAGCCGGAAGGACGGGAGGGGCGCGGGCGGCATACGAAGGGAGGCCGGATGCGCGCCATTAATCATTGCTTGATCGCGATGTGCTATCTTTGCGTGTGGCTGATCGGCGGTGAAGGCGCGTGCGCAAGACGCCGAATGAGCTTCGTTCAGCAGGCCCGAAGACGGTGCGCAATCGATGCGGGAGGGGACAATGGATCAGAGCGCGGCGAATGACGATGAACCCGGCGGCGAGGGCTCCCATGACAATTTGACATTGTGGCAGCGCCGCGTCGTCTCCGCGATATGCTACGCCGAGAGGGAAATCCTGAAGGACCGCCTGAAGGTCGATGACGATTTCGCGCAAGACCTCGACCGTGCGACGGAGCTTGTCGAGGAAATCGTCCGCTTTCCCGGCATCGATGACGATCCGGAAAGCGATCCTCCCCCCAATTCCGTCGCGACGGGGTATTGGAGCGGCGGCCAGGCGGTCGTTGTGGGATTTCCCGAGGCCGCGCGCCTGCCGGAAATCGAGGCCCAGCTCCGTGAGCTTGCCGCGCTGGTGGCCGATGACGATTGCGTCATACATCTCACCGGCGGCAACGTCCCCTATGAACACGACCTGATCTGCTATCGGGGCTTTGTGTCCACGAAGTTCGAGTTGAGGGCTCCGGAAGATGTGGAGCGCTTGATGCTGGAAGTGCGTATCGACGAGATGAGGCAAGGGCGTTGGGAAGCGATTGCGGAGTCCGTTCGGGCCGGGGTCATTCCGCCCGCGCCGTGAGATTATCGGCGGGGATACCGGCACGCTCCAGCCTGATGTTCGCATAAGTCGATGAGAAATAATGATAAAATACCCTCTTCTTGAGAAGTGTCAGGTTTTAGCGTATATTGAATTGTCAGGTTTTTGCAGGAGATTGGGGCATGCCCCGGCGGACTTTACAGCAGCGGATCGAGGAGCGGATCGCCAGCAAGGGCGATGCCGTCTTCCTGACGCGCGAGTTCGCCGACCTCAGCGGCGAGCGCCAGGTGCTGCGCGCGCTGCGCAAGCTGGTCGATGACGGCAAGCTGATCCGGCTCGGCTACGGGGTCTATGGGCTGGCCGTCAAATCGCGGCTGTCCGGCGAGGCGATATTGTCGAACCCGACCGGCTTTTCCGGCGCGGCCCGCCAGGCGCTGAGCAAGCTGGGGGTCGCCTGGGAACCGACGACCGCCGAGCGCGCCTATAACGAAGGGCGCAGCACGCAGATTCCCGTCAATCCCGTCGTCAAACTCAAGGGGCGCTTTTCCCGCAAGCTCCGCTACAAAGCGACGGAGCTAGCCTTTGAGCGCTGAATTGCTGCGCGAGTTCCTGGAAGTCCAGGCGCATTTCGGGCTGCCGAGCCCGGCGCTTGTCGAGAAGGATTTTCATGTCGTGCGCGCCCTGTCGGCGGCATCGGCTGCCGATCTCGGCCCCTTCGCACTGGTGTTCGGCGGCGGCACGGCGATGGTGCGGGCGCATCGGCTGATCGAGCGCATGTCGGAGGATGTGGACCTCAAGGTCGTGCCCCGCGATCCTGCCTTGGGCGGGCTGGGGCAAGGCGGCAGGCGCAAGCATCTTGGCGAATTGCGGGACAGGCTGACCGCCGCCTTGCAGGCGGCAGGGTTTGCGCTGGACGCCGCCGATCCGGCGCATGTCCGCTCGCGCAACGCCAACCATTACACGATCTACCGGCTCCCCTACGATGCGCAGACCGAGGCGCAGGAGGTGTTGCGCCCGGCCATCCAGCTTGAATTGACCTATGCGCCGCTGCGCCTGCCGTCCGTCACCCTGCCCGTCACCTCCTTTGTCGCTGAAGCTTTCGGTCGCCCGCCGGAGGTGGCTGGCATTGCCTGCGTCAGCGTCACCGAGACGGCGGCGGAAAAGCTGGTGTCCCTGACGCGGCGCACCGCTATGGAGCTTGCCGGGCACAGCCGCGACGCCGATCCGGCGCTTGTGCGGCACATCTATGACCTGCACATGATCCGCGCACAGATCGACGCGGAAGCCGCCGGGCGGCTGGCCGCCGAGATCGCGCGGGCCGATGCGGAGGCGTTCGCCAACCAGTACCCGGCCTATCGCGACGACATCGCCGGGGAGACGCGCAAGGCGCTCGACGCCATCCGCACCGCGCCGCTTTTCCGGGAGCGCTATGAGCGCTTCCTGGCGGCGATGGTGTATGGGGAGAGGCCGGGGTTCGAGGAAGCGGTGGGGACGGTTGGGGAGTTGGTGAAGGGAATGGAAGTCTGAGGAGAACCGCACGAAGCAAGGCTTATTAGGAGGAACTCTCTTTATCAACGCCGTTCGCCGATTTCTCGTGCGTCAGTGCCTGGGGTTTCGGCTGAATCATTCGCTGTAATTCTTTTTCGAACGCGCGCTCGAAGCGTCTTGCCTGTCGCAGGATTTTTTCATTTTCACCGAAAGCTGATGCGGCCCGCCGCGCATAAGATGAGAAGTTGCGGAATTGTAGCGCCGAGAAGCGGCGGCGTAGCTTCTTCGTCCAAACCTTGTCGGCCAAGCCAGCGGCGATTGACAATTCTGCGACCTTTCCAATCTTCCGAACGTTGCGCCGCATTTTTCTCCATTGGCGTGAAAGAGAGCTTGGCCGCAAGCCAGCCCCGTCCAGGTAATACGAAAAGCCCAGATATTGGGCGCTTCTTTTTTCGGAAAGGGATGGATCTGATGGATCGAAGATTGTTCTTTCCGTTTTATCGGCGCTTAATTCAAGTTTTTCCGCTCCCATCAATTGCATGATCATGTTCTCTATTTCTTCCATCTTATCAATAGGACATATGACCATTATGTCGTCTGAATATCGACGATACATAGCACCAATAGATTCGCACATTTTGAGGACGGCGAGGTCGAAATCTATCATATAGAGGTTGGATAATGCTGCACTTATCGGCGTGCCCTGGGGAATGCCGGCCTCTAAGGATGGATTTGGCTGAAAGTCTATCCCTGCCTTTTTAAGTTCAGCTACCGTTGCTATCGGATTGGTGCCGGGTCTATCCAGCGCAGCAGCAAAAGCTTCGTGCGTTTTGAGCTTGTCCAGTTCGACGAAATGGAATTTCGTGACGAAGCGAAGGACGCGGTGCCAATCTTCAGATAAGCTGCGAACAGCAAGCAAACGCTTTAAGCGCTCCTTTAAGAGCTTGTGATTCAGATTGTCAAAGAAGCCGGAAACATCAAACGCAAGAACGCCGCAGGGTGCGGTATTTAGAGCGTAATTATATGCAGCAGCAGAAAAGTGATAATTTGATCTTCCTAGCGATCTATAGGCGATCACGGCGTCGCTGAGATTATTAATTTGATAAAAATCATTGAGATGATGATTAATTATAGATGCATAAAAAGACAAGATACATGAATCACGGTGAGATGCGTACATTATGGGTCGTGCTTTGACGACTGTTTTATTTTCTTTCTTCTTGTATCGCTTCGTCAGCTTTTCATAGCGGATAAGTGGGCTGAAAGCGTGCTCCATGACAAATGACGGGTTCATCGCTTTTAAAGCGAAGCTTTCGCCGACGCCGCGATCAAAGTGTTTGTAATGGCGGGGCTTGAACCAGTCGATATCCAAAATGCCTACTCTGTCGCAAAGTTCGGAGAGCTAGTCCTGGCCCTGGACCCCGGATAAAACCGGACACTCTCCGAACGCACGCCGCCTTCCGTCAGCTTAGTGCCTGGTGTCTCCATTCAGGCACCTCGCCGACGCGAGCCTAAAAACGCGAGGCGGTATAATGTAACCATGGAGGTCCGAGCCATGCTCGTAGTCTCATCTGTTCCGGCTGCCGGGCTTGCGATGATTGTGATCATCGTCCGGCTGGCAATCGAAATTCGACTTGACGGTCTCAACGGTCCGACCATGCGGCCAATTCCGCACGGCATCGGTCATATGGGGAAAGCTCTGACGAGCAACAAGGGTGTTATCGAAAAATTTTCGCCAAATTTGATTAAGAGTATTTCCCTTGCAGCCCACATGAGGTTCAGGAAGACCTTAGAGCATCTTTCGATCCGGATCGAAGCGTTATCGCCCCCGGAAGCGCGCATCCCACTTTTCAGAGAGATCACCGTCTTCCTCTTCTTCTTCGTCAGCCGCGAGAAAGAGCAGCGTGACTTGAAAGCCGCCCGCTTGGCGCATTGACTGCTCAAGGATCGGCGACGGGCGTTTTCCCCATTCTGTTTCCAGCCAAACGGAACCATCCACTTCTGCCCAATCGGTAGCGACTCGAAGCGGCATCGCCGGGGCTACGCGGCTGGTACAAAGCGTGGGCAGCGGATCGCCCTGCTTGATAGCCAAGCGGGGAAAGGTATTGGTGCGTCGGACGTATCGAATGTTGTTGTCCTTGCTAAAAACGAAGGCGCAAACGTCATCAGTCAATTCTATGTACCGATTGACGGTCGCTTCGAGACTTGTGCGATAGTCAGACGCCAGTTTTTGCGCGTGAATTACGTCAGCATCCCCAAGACTATTCATATCCCGCACGAACCAGGGACGCGGCATTAAAATCCCAGCGGCGAAGCGATTGGCTTCAGCCTCTTGGCGGCGCTGATCGTTATTGCTGCGGCTTTCCCTGAGATCGGCTGCGGTGCATTGCCGGTTGCCTTTGTGAGTCGGAATGAGGAAGTGCCCCAACTCATGGGCGACGGTGAAGCGCCGCCTTTCTTCGCGGGCTCCTTTTTTGGTCAGGATTATCCCTTTGCGCTTCTCAGCGTCGGTTGTAAGGGCTCCTTCAAACCCTTCGGCTTCCAGGTCTTTGAAGTCGATGATACCGACGGCGCGCGCCAAAACTTCGATGGGAACAGGTTTGGGTAAATTAGGATGATGCTTGAGGATGGCGGCTATGATCTTTTCAGGCGATCCGCAATCCGCCAAGTCCATCAGAAGGTCTTCGTTCATCCATCTTTGTCCTTAAGGCGCTCCGCAACTACCCGTAGCATATCCCAATCTTTTTCCGAAAGCTTCCCATCAAATTCCCGGAAGAATTGTAGGGCGGCGGCTTCTTTAGGTTCTGCGGACTCATCCAATAAGAACGCGACGGTCACGCCGAAGTGACTGGCCAACTTCGCCAGCAAATCTTTCCCCGGATTCGTGCTGCTCCCTCTTTCCAGTTCCCAAATATGAGCTTTAGACACGCCAACCCCGTCGCCAACCTGTTGCAGCGATTGCCCTTTTTTCTGGCGTAGTTCCTTCAGCTTCGCAGCCAATGACATAGACAAGCTCCTCCTTCGGTTCCAGGCGGCATGCCTGTCCGTTCTTCTTGTTCAGATAATCTTACGACATGATCGACTCAGTTGACAACGCGACGAATTGTCGTTCACTATATCTTACACGGCGTTTGATGCGCCTAATCCAGATGGAGTGATTTCATGGGTAAAAATCAGCATGTGGTGCCCCATGACGGCGCTTGGGCCGTTAGGGGCGAAGGCAACAGCCGGGCGACCTCGGTTCATGAGACGCAGGCCGAAGCGGTTGGGCGGGCGCGGGAGATCGCGCAGAATCAGGGGAGTGAACTCCTGATCCATGGCCGCAACGGCCAAATCCGCGCCCGCGATAGCCACGGTCATGATCCGTTTCCGCCGAAGGGCTGATCCGTCAGGCCGCATCTCCACCCGGGAGGTGCGGCCTGTTCTTCAAGGAGATTGAAAGATGCGTTTCCAAGGAGCCGTCGTCCGCCAACAGGGCGTCACCTTCGCCGTCGTCGTCGTGAAGAAGCATGTCATCGATCATCGCACCGAGGCCGAGCAGGCGATCCACGGTTTGCACGCCGTTTTCCCCGGCATGCCGGTTGTTCTGATGGCCCCGGATCACGGCGGCAGGCCGACCTACTATGGCCGCCAGGACATCGCCCGCTTCCTGTCCCGCGTGCCCGTCAATGCCATCCCCTGGCGCGAATACGATCTGCACTGAGACGGAGGAAAAAATGCCGAGCCGGTTTAAGCTGCCAAATCCGCCCCGCCCGCCGAAGCCCCCAGACCGTCTTCAGAACATGAAGACGATCCGTCCCATTGGGAAAACAACATGGGTGCGGGCTCATTGGCGTTACGACTACCAGCGCCGCCAATGGGAATGGGTGCTGGGGCATTGGTCCAAGTAAAATGTGTTTGAGATCGGAGATTAGGAATGACGGAGCATCTTTTCGACTCGTCCGGCAACTGGATCGCGTTCAGGCGACATGGCGGCGACAAATATGTATTCGACAGCGATGGCGAATGGATTGGCTGGTTGCCTTGGAATAATGCCGATGTGGCCGACACCGAGGGAAATTATCTCGGAACGATAGTCGGCAACCGTCTCGTTCGCCTTCCTCGACCCTACCTGGGATATCCTGGCTATCCAGGTTATCCCGGTTACCCAGGATATCCGGGCTATCCTGGGTATGCGGGCTATCAGTCTCTGCCGCCCGGCGCATCGGACATCCCTACGCTGAAGCGTGAATGACGCCGGAGACAGATCATGACCTGGCAGGAGCATTGGCGGTCGGTCAAAACTGAGATCAAGACCGCGCGCATCGCGATCCTGATTGCGTTGGTGAGCCTTTATGTATCGGTCTTCGGCTCGCCGTTTGCGGAGAAGCCGAAGCCTTCCCTTTACGTGTCGGAAGAGCTTGCTGTGCCGACCACAATGATCCCGAACGGGATTAATATGTCATTCGCAGTTCATAACCCCGGCACGGTCGATGCGACCCTGGACCGGGCGCGTTTTTGGATGTTCGACGACGTCCATCATGAAATTACTCCCCTGGGGCCGGACGGCTTGCCGCTCTCGGATGTGGAGAGGGCTGCGGATGGCCAAGTCCTGTTTCCACCGGGGGCGACCAAAATATTGCGCCCGCTGATCTCAAAGCGGCCCACACTGGCGGCGGCTTGCTTGGGCTACCGGAGTGAGGACGGCATTCGCGGATGGCGCTTTTCCGGCTATGTCGCAGAACGTCCCACGCCTGACGCAACGGTCGTTACCTTCCATCAGGCGGAAGGGGCAGACCTCGATTTTCTGAAGCAGCATACGCACTGCCCAATTTGATAGGGCGCGCCGCCCCCATGGGTCGGCCAGGCTCTACGCGCGCCGCCCTGCGCCGCTCCCCGAGCCGCCTTCGCCGTCTCGGCCATCCGGTGACGATCCTTCGCGCGCGGCCTGGTGCGCCAGGCCGCCGGTTGCAGGCTGCGCCTGATTCTTTCCGTCAAAGGGGGGCGTCGCCCCCACCGGCATCAAGGCTTCCCCGCCCTGGGGGCGGGCGCGCGGCAGGGTGTCCCCGGCCTTCCTCCCGATGGTCGTGCAGGCCGGGCGATCCCCCTCCCTGCCGCTTGGCCTTGACCCCGTTTCCCCCGCTCCCCGGCGCGGGGCCTCGCTTCGGGTTGCATGTGCAACCCGAACATGAGGACAGGGGAAATGAACAGCAGCAGCAAGGCGGACATCTACAGCCGGATCACCGAAACCATCATCGCGGCCATCGAGGCGGGGGCGGGAGATTTCCGCATGCCGTGGCATACCCAGGGCGACACGTCGCGGCCCTTCAACATTCTTACCAGCAAGCCCTATCGCGGCATCAACACCGTGGCGCTGTGGGCGGCGGCGCAGGAGAAGGGTTTCGCGTCGCCGGTATGGGGAACTTATAAGCAGTGGCAGGACAAGGGCGCGCAGGTGAGGAAGGGCGAGAAGTCCTCCCTGGTCGTGTTCTGGAAGGTGACCGAGGCCGAACCCGAGGCGCAGGAGGCCGAGGGCGACGACAAGCAGGGACAGGCCCGCATCCTGGCCCGCGCCTATTACGTCTTCAACGCGGCGCAGGTGGATGGGTGGCAGGCACCGGTCTTGCCGGTGGTGGAGCCCATTGAGCGGGTTGCGCAGGCCGAGGCTTTCTTTGCCGGGCTGGGGGCGACGATCCGGGAGGGCGGCAACCGGGCTTGCTATATCCCGAGCCGGGATGAAATCCATGTTCCGCCCTTTGCCGCTTTCCGGGATGCCGTGGCCTATTATGCGACGCTGGCCCATGAGGCGACGCATTGGACGGCGCATCTGAAGCGGTGCGACCGTGATCTTAAAGGGCGGTTCGGGTCGGAGAGCTATGCGGCGGAGGAACTGGTTGCCGAGTTGGGGGCGGCTTATCTCTGTGCCGATCTCGGGTTGGCGTCGGAGCCGAGGCCGGATCATGCGGCTTATATCGCCTCATGGCTCAAGGTGCTGCGCAACGATCCGCGCGCGATCTTCACGGCGGCGGCACGGGCGCAGGCGGCGGCGGATTGGATGCACGCCCGCCAGCTTGGGGCGATGGGTGGGGCCGATCAGGGGAGGGCCGTCGCTTGAGGCGGCCCTGGTCGGCAAAAATGGCAAAATATTATTTTTCTTCAACTCGATGTTAGTGCATAAGTGCAATATCTGTGCTGATGGATAGTAGTATTATCGGTGATGAAATCCCATAATCACTCCTAATTTTCTTAGAGGCGGCATATTTTCTCACCGCGTCTAACGTAATCGGTCCAATTATTCCATCTACATTTCCGTTGTAGAAGCCAAGATCATGTAGGGCGGCTTGAATCATGATATTTCCATTTTTTGCGCGTCCCGGAGAGTTGGTCACTATCGCTGAAAATATCGCGTTTGCGCGCGAGTCTATTGCGCGCGTATCGTCGTTACTGCTGCCAACAAAGGAAAATTCGGGAACTGGCTTTTGAGAGTTCTTTAACGCTAAATCGTAAGATAGCTGCGCATATCTTGAGCTTGCCTCGGCGGCAATAGTGCTTCGTTCAGAATATCTAGAGTTATTTGCGGAAATAAAAAGACTAAATATAGAAGCAATAACGCCAGTCATTGTAAAAAATGCAGCTACAATAGACAATATAAATTGCCGAGTTGTGAGTTTTACGTGAGCTGTTAGAGAATCCCCATCCCAATACAGGTGATTTTTATCATCGATACCAAACCTGGAAACTTCGTATGGCTCTATTGGCCTATAACCTGGACCTTGATGTGGCATCGGGCGTCTCCGAGGTCTATAAACATGAGTTAGTTATTCTACAGTCGGCTTTTTGTTGTGTGACGCTTTCCGAATTTCGGCGATTAAACGAGACTCCATTCGGTCCTGCGATATGCGTGAAATCCTTGTTGCGCGCTCGATTTTATTTTCGACAGATTGAAAATCTGCGCTTAATCTATTAGCGACGTAATCTGCAATTTTATTCATATATAACCTATCTCTTTCTGACATAATTGCTTGTTGTTTTGGATGTTCTGCGGGGATCGACTCTAATATTAGAGCATCGAAATTGTCAAATATTTCCAAGTCCCTTTTTAGATTTAATTTATTTATTATCCCACCCTTATCTGAGGTGATTTCGAAGACTTGATCTTCAGAAATGGCTATGGCTAAAATATCATCAATCTCAACTAGTTGGTTCTCAGCTACATATACGTCAGAAATTATGACCTTCTTTCCCTGCGTTTCGATCGGAATCCTAATTTTCACTATTTTTTCTTCACTCTTCGGCATGAAGTTTCTCCATTCTATAACGACATTCAAGGGGCCGCTCCTGTTCACAGGGAAGCCGGTGCACTAATGATAGGGATTAGATTATAACATCTATAGTTGTGGTGGCAACGCTGGTTCCCTGGTACATCCCGCTGGATTCGATCTCAAAGTCCAACGACAATTAGAACTTGGAGGCGTGGCATTGGCCCGAATTCAAGCTCGCCGCCAAATTCCGCAGCCATCAATCATCAGCAAATCTAAGGCACGGATCATCAAGGCTCTCTCATTTGGAAACCTTGAATTATGACAGGCTGCAGACGCCAAGCGGATTTATGAGTTCACGGCCTAAGGAGCAATCCGATCCCCAATCTTGGCCTCTTGAGCGATTTTTTGGAAGGCCGCATAAAGCGCCTCTTGCGGCAAATCTCCAAGCCCCGCCTTGACGACGAGCGCGCCCAGTTCCTTAAGGCGTCGGTCATCCTCCTTGCGCCGCTGCGCCTTCAGCCGCGCCAGTTCCTGCTCGGCTTTGGCCTTTTTGGCCGCCGCTTTCTCAAGCCGTTCCGCCAGGGTCAATCGCGCCATGATTGCGCCTCCTGCTATGGAGAAGATGGCGCTTTTCGTGCTGCAATTCCAGATGTTCGTGCAAACCGATAGGCTGTGCAGAAACGGTTCAAACGCAATATGCGTTGTGCCAACGCAACCTTGAAGAGTGGGCTGCCGTGAACCAGATTCCAGGATCATGGCCATCGAGTTTGCCCGCATCCGGTATGTGAAGCGGTCGGACGGCGGCAACGCCTGCCGGTCTGCGGCCTATAACGCCCGCGCCGACATACGATGCGAACGGACAGGGGAGCGGTTCTTTTTCGCGCACCGCGATCCGGTTTTGCACCATGAGGTGCTGTTGCCGGAGGGGGCGGATGGGCGCTTTGCCGATCCGCCGGCGCTGTGGAACGCGGCGCAGGCGGCGGAGCGGCGGAAGGACTCGCAGGAGGCGCGCGAGTTGTTGCTGGCGTTGCCCTGCAATCCTGAGATCAGCCCCGATGACTGGCGCGTCATGGCGGCGGAGTTTGCGCGCGAGCATTTCGTCAGCAAGGGCGTGGCTGTCCAGCTCGACATTCACTCGCCCCACGATGGCGACCGGAACATCCACGCGCATCTTCTCGTAACCACGCGCCGGGTCGAGGGGGCCGGGCTGTCGGCGGCGAAGGCGCGCGATCTTGACCCGGAGGTGCGGACGTTGAAGAACGGTCGCGCCGCCGTCACCGAGGCCGAGCGCTGGGGGGTGCTGTGGCGCGATTACCAGAACAGCTATTTCGAGCGGCAGGGGCTGGACATCCGCGTCGATGAGATCGGCATTGTCGCGCAGCGGCATGAGGGGCCGGTGCGCATGCGGACGGTGCCGAAGGCCGCCGATGAGCGGGCGGCGAAGACGCGCGCCGAGAACGAGGCCGCCGCACGCGATCCGGCGCAGTTGCTGGCGGCGCTGACCCGGCATCGGGCGACCTTCACCGAATTGGATATCGAGCGGCTGATCAAGAAGCATGTTCCGGACATCGCCGAGCGGGCGGTGATCCGGGCCGCCGTGCTGGCCGAGCCGGACGTTGTGCCGCTGCACAGCCGCGAGAGCGGGCGCTTTGTCGGGCGGTATACGACCGCCGAGGTGCGGGCCGAGGAACAGCGCGTAATGGCAGCGGCGGAGGCGATCAAGCAGCCGCATCGCGAGGTCGCGGTGCGGTATCGTCAGGAGGTCGAGGAAGCGCGCACGCTCGACGGCGAGCAGCAGGCCGCCTTTGCGCGGGCGACCGGCACGGACGGCCTGGTCGTCGTTGAAGGGTTGGCGGGGTCGGGCAAGAGTCACGTCGTCAACGCGATCCGCGAAGCGCATGAGCGCTCGGGCTGGCGGGTGGTCGGGCTCGCGCCGACCAATACCGTCGCCGACGATTTGCGCCGCGCCGGGTTCAGCCACGGCAGCACGGTTCACCTTGAACTCTATTACCAGGAGATCGGGCGGGAGGATCGTGCCCCGGCCTGGGACCGGCGGACGCTGGTGATGGTGGACGAGGCCGCCATGATGGACACGCGCACCTATGCGCGGCTGATGGAGCGCGCCGCCGAGGCGCGGGCCAAGGTGATCCTTGTCGGCGACGACCGGCAGCTATCGAGCGTCGAGCGCGGCGGGATGTTCTCGGAGATCAAGGCGCGGCATGGCAGCGCCGTGATCAGCAAGGTCAGGCGGCAGGAACAGGATTGGCAGCGCGAGGCGTCGGAAGCCTTCTCCGAGGGGCGTGTCGGCGAAGGGCTGCGGGCCTATGCCGAGCATGGGCATGTTCACTGGTCGGGCGACCTCGACGAGAGCCGCGACCGCCTGCTGTCCGATTGGGATCAGGACAGCCGCGAGCGGCCTGACGGCGCGCGGTTCGTCTATGCCTCGACCAATCGCGAGGTGAACCGGCTCAACCGCGCGATCCGGGATATCCGCTTGCGGCGCGGGGAGGTCGAGGCCGGGGTTGAGGTCGAGACGGTGCGCGGGCGTTTCGAGATCGGTGTCGGCGACCGCATCCAGTTCCACGGCAACGACCGGCGCGCGGGCATCTATAACAGCGCGCTCGGGACGGTGACGGACATTCGGGGCAGCGCCTTCACCGTCGAGACGGATGGCGGGCGTGAGGTGCGCTTTGATTCCGACAGCTTCCATGAATTCGGCCTCGGCTATGCCGGGACCGTCTATCGCGGCCAGGGCAAGACGCAGCTTCAGGTCTATGCGCTGTACGACAACGCTTTCGCCTGGCACGCGCGCACGGCCTATGTCGGCCTGACGCGGCACAAGGCCGAGGTCGATTTGTATGTTTCGACCGATCTTGCCGCCAGTGAGCAGGTGCTCGCGGCGCAGATGTCGCGGAGCAGCGACGACGAGGCCAGCCTGTCCTACGCCACCGGCGCGGAGGTGATCGACCTCGACAAGGCGCGCGAAGGCCGGGGCGATCAGGGGCGCGGCGGCGGCGGCCAGGGCGATGGTCAAGGCGATGCGGGCGGCGGCGCGCCGCCGGCGGGACGCCTGCCGCGCGAAGAGGCGGACAGGCTGCGGCGGCTCGACCTCACCGAATATGCGCGCGCCGCGCACGGCTATACCGTCACGCCCGATGCGAAAGACCCCGCCCGATATATACTGTCGCGCGAGCGGCCCGAGAGCGGCGCGGATCGGCTTGAGGCGCGTCGTGCCGGGGATGGGCGTTGGATGTGGCGCAACCCGTCCAATGCCCGCCAGCGCGGCGACATCCTCGATTTCGCGCGGCGCGAGGGGGCCGCGGATTTAGCCGCGGCGCGGGCGGCGGTCGCGGCTTATGAAGAGCGGAGCAGCGAGATGGCGAAGGAGCCTGAGAACCGCAAGCAGCGCGCCGAGGCCGAACTATTGCCCGAGATCGCGGCGGACGATCCCGCCCGCGCCGCCAAGCTGGCCGACGCCACCGACGAGCGGCGACGCAAGATCGTCGGGGCCGAGGAAGAGGACCGCCGCGACGCCATCGTTGCCGATGAAGAGAAGCGGCTGGAGGCTGTGCGCGAAGCGCAGGAGGCCGAAGCGGCGCGCATCGGGCGGATGGATGGCGAGGCGTTTGAGGCCAGCCGCACCGAGCAGGCCCGGCTTGCCGGGATGCGCGAGGAGCGGCCCCGGCATCATGCGGCCTTTGTCGCCGCGCGCAACGCCGAGGCCGAGACGGCGCGGGTTGCGCAGGGCGAAGAGCAGCCGCGCGAGGCTGTGCGGATTCAGCCGATCATCGATGACCGGGCCTTTCCGGCATCGGCGCAAGTCCGCTACAGCGAGGCGCTGGCGCGGCATTATAGCCCGCGCGATCCTTACGGCTCGCTGGCCCAGGCCAGCCTTGCCGAGGCCGCCGCCTGGCAGCGCGAGCGGCATGAGTTGGACCGCGCGATTGCGACCGAGGCTGATCCCGCCAAACGCGACATGCTGGCGCTGCGGCGGGATATCGAGCATGCCGACCACATGGCGCAGGCGTATGACCGCATCGCCGGAATGGACCGCGCCATCGGCGGCGAGGCGCATGACCGTGCCGCCATCGAGGACGCCGCGCGGGCGCAGGGCTTCCGCGACCAGGCCAAAGAGGCGCGGCAGGAATGGGAGGCGCGCGGCATCGAGGAACCCTCGCTCTATCCCGCGCTGAATGACGAGATGCGGACGCGGCAGGACGAGGCCCGCGCCCTTCAGGAACGCCAGCAGGCCGCCGAACGCGAGCCGCAGCAGCCCGAGCCGGAGCCGCCGGGTCTTGAGCGGGAAGAGCAGCCCGCGCCGCGCAGCTACGAGGAAGAAACCCAGGCCATGCGCCGCATGGACTTCCCCGGCTATGCCGAGCAGGCGCATGGCTATGCGGTCGAATGGAAGGGCGACACGCACGACGCCGCGAGGCTGCGCAAGGGGCATGAGACCTTGCACGCCAGCCAGGGCGATGATGGCACCTGGTCTTACCGCAACCCGCAGCGGCCCAATGACAAGGGCGATATCGTCAGATTCGAGGCAACGCGCAGCGGCGTGACCGTCGGCGATGCCCGCGAGAGCCTACGGCCCGCGCTGGCCCAGGAAGAAGCGGAGCGCGGGCCGTTGCATGATGCGCCGGAGGTGCGGGAACAGCAGCGCGATGGGTATGAGCGGGATGGGCGCAAGCGGGATGACGAGCGGGAGCGATAAGAAGGTGGAATTTGAAGCTAGCTGACAGTGGCCACCTCAATGTCAGACGACGAAACACCATAATGGCGAATCAGTTCGTCCTTTCCATATACTAGTTTCTCCTTTGCAATTGTTCTTATTTCACTTTCTTCTGGCAAAAGTTCAATAAGCATTTGGATAAGTGGATACGTCTTCTTCCTCATATCGCCAAGGGCATCTGGGATATAATCAGTCGCACTGATATCCATTCCAGTATTTTCCGGGGCTCGTTCCTCTTCAATGCCTGACTTCAAGATGGCGATGGCTTCATGGCATTGGCATTCCCATCCCCGGCACATTGAGGAAATGATTTGATCGGCATCTTTTCCGGTAGCCGAAAATTCTTCAGCCGTTTTCCCGCAAAGCTGCTCAAGTTCCGAGAGGCTTGCGATGCAGTCGGAAACCCGCTCACGCCGAAAATCAATCCACATAACCGCGCGTTTAATAAACATCTCCGACAAGATGCGCTCGATTGTAGCTTCATCGCTTGCAAGAGCGCGAAACTGTGGAATTTTAAGTTCTTTCAACTTGATCGGTCCTACAGTCAAAGTCCAAGTCCTCTTGGAGAAATCAGCCTCCAGCCCAAATCCCAACATTTTCCAAAAGGTTGAAAATTCTATCGCATCGCTTTTTATCATGAATATCCTCCTCCATCTTTAGTCATGTGAGGCTTAACCTCACCACGTCCCGCCTCGGCACCCGTGCGCGTGTCAGCACGGCGAGTGCGGTATTCGGCTCTACGACCAGCTCGTTGACCTCTTCCGCCGTCACGATGGGGGCGACGGCGATCTTGGAGGTGGGGCGGTCTTGCTGGCCTGCGAGGTTGGCCTTGAAGAGTTGGAAGGGGTTGATCGCCGACAGGAGGTCGGCGACGCGCCCGCCTTGGCCGAGTTCGATGGTGCTGGCGAGCAGAGGCTGATTTTTTGCGGCGGCGATGCGGCCTGTTGCTTGTTGCGCCCAGACCGCGCCGCGCAGCGTCGGGACGCCGGGGATGCTATCAAGCGTCGGGCGGTAGGTCGCGCCGATGCGGCTTGCGACGAGGGCCGCCGTTTTCGGCGAGCGGTTTTGTAAAGCAATGACCGAGCCGAACAGCGTCAACCACTTTGCGGCGTCGAACTCGCCAAGCTGGGCCTCGACGCCCTCGACCGTTTGCGTCGCGGCGACGACGGCGAGTTGCAGGCTGCGGGCGATGCCGAGAATGTCGGCATCCTCCTTCATCGCGATTTCCTGCGCTTCATCCATGATGAGGACGACGGGCGTCTCGCCTTCCGTAAGGCCCTTGTCGGCTCGGTCGCGGATGGCGGCGTAGAGGCGCGCCTTGATCAGCGCCATCACGACCCGGCCCGCCGCGCCGTAGCGGTGCGCGGGGGCGAGGATGCCGACGCGCCCGCCGGTGAGCGCGCTCTTGATATCGGCATCGCTGCCGCCCGCCGCCGTCATCGCCCATTGCAGCGTCGCCGGGTGGCCGGTGATCGTCATGTACCAGGTGCGCAGGGTCGCGAGGATCGAGGCGCGGGTTTTCGCTTCCAGCGCAGGCCATTCGGACGTGAAGAATGTCGCCGCTTCATCCTGTTCGGGGATGGAGGGGTTGACCTTATCCAGGAGGTGCGAGGGTGCGCCGTCACGCGCGATCTGCCAGATGCTGGCGAGGCTGAACCCCGCCTCGTCATCGAGTTGGGCCAGGACGGCGGCGAAACGCAGCAGCGCCATCGCGCTGTCGTCGAAAAACTTGTCTTTGGCGTCCTTGCTGGCGAGGATATCGCGGATGGTGCTGGCGATTTCGGTCGGGGTCAGGCCCTCGACCAGCGAAATCGCTGTGCTGGCCGGATCGATGACCGTGAAGCCGGGGATCATTGCGGCCACCTCACCCGGCAACGAGCCTTTGCCGTCCATCACGATCAAGCCGACGCCGCTCAACGCGGCGATTTGCTTGCAGAGCGGGCGCAGGACGCCCGCCGTCTTGCCCGAGCCCGTGCCGCCGAAGACGATGACGTGTTGCATCAGGTCTTTGAGGCTGAGGACCATCGGCAGGCCCTTGCTCGGGGCCAGCGCGTCGCCACGCGCGGCGAGGATGCCGAGGGCCGAGCCGATGTTGAGGATCGGCGAGGTGTCGCGGATCGCTTCTTCGATCTGCGCTTCGCGCGCGGCTTCAGCCTGACGCGCCCATTTCGACGCGCCGCCGGTGGACCAGGCCGCCGCTTCGGCGCTGTGCGCGGCGGCGACATCCAGCAGCCGCGCCCGCACGGCGGCGGGGTTGGGGTCGAGCTTCGATTTGACGAGCGCGAGGATCAGCAGCGCCGCCAGCGGCACGAAGGCCAGCAGCGTTGTCGCCAGCGGCAGCAGGCCGATAACGAGCGCCAGCCACAGCCAGGCCCCGGCGCGTTGCGCGGCATCCGTCGAGCGCAGATCGGTTTCGGCGATTTCCGAGGCGACGGGACGGCCATCGGCGAGAAGCCAGCCATGACGCCAGGGGTCGGCGAGGTCGCTGGGCGTGCTGGTCAGATGCGGGCGCAGGCAGACTCTTGAGGTGAGCGCCATGGCTGCCTCGTGTTCGGCTTTGCTCGTTCCGAACAGCCAGCCGACGAGATAGCGCGCGCCGCCCGCAAGGACGATCACCAGCAGCAGGCAGAAGGCGAAGAGGGGCAGGCCGGGCAGTGTAGGCTTCGAGAGCCAGTGCAGCAGCAGTGCGGCCACGCCTGCCGCGAGCAGCGCTTGCCATTCGGTCTGCCACAGGCGTGTTGCCATGAGATGGGCGAGATGCCGGTGATAAAGCTCGCGGGCGAAGGTGGCGTCGTCGTCAGGCGCTGCGAGCGGCGGATGCAGCACCAGCGCGTCGAGGCGTCTGGCGTCTTGCCAGAGATAACCGACATAGAACTCGCGCAGACCCATGACCGCCCCCCGCCGGATATCAAGGATGGCGCGAATAGCTCTGACCGGCCCCCATGAGGCCGAGGATCAATCGGTAGCCGGAGACGCCGAAGGTCAGGGCGAGCGCCAGCGCCAGGAAGACAATCGCCACGCTTGGCGCGATCAGCCCGCCGCGCCGCCATTGGGGCCGGATCGGCTGTTTGACGGCGGTGATTTGCGAAAACGCTGTGGAGTAAGGCCAGGGAGTGTCCGACATCGCCGCCCCCGCTTCGATGTTTACGCGAAGCGTATCACTGTCGGGGTAGCGGTTGGAGTCGAATCTGCGCCGTTTGCGTGCGTATATGGATGCTCTATCTACTAAAAAGCGGGTGCGGCCATGGCCGCAAGGCAGCGCGTCATGACGGCGATCAGCTCTTGCTGGCTGGCGGTCTGCGTCTTGGCGAAGACGTTATCAAGCTGGCGTTTGACGGTATTGATGCTGACGCCTTGTGCCCGCGCATAATCGGCGCGGTTGAGGCCGTTGAGCAGTCCCTGCGCCAGCCGCGCCTCGGCAGGCGTCAGGCGGAATGCCTGCCGCAGCGTCTCTTCCGCCGCCAGCGGCATCAGCACCGGGTCGCTGATGAAGATGCAGATGCGCGGTTCGAGGAAGAGCGGCCCGCCGATGCTTTCGCCAGGGCGCGTCAGCGTCGCATGTAGCACGAAATCCGGCAGGCCCGAGGGGCGCTTGGCGCGCAGCAGCAATTGCGGCGCGGCCCCGGTGATGTGGCGGTCGAGTTGCCGTTGCGCCGCCCGGTCGTCCAGCACCAGGCGGCCCGCGCGCAGATGCAGCCCGTCGCCCAGAGCGGCGATCCGGCTGGCGCGGCTGTTGGCGAAGATTACCTTGCCGTCGGGTGCGGCGAGGATGACGGCGCTGTCGATCCGCTCCAGGGCGGCATGCGCGGCATCCTGCTGCGACAAGACCGCGCCGAGCCTGGCGGTTGCCGCCATGGCCCGCCGCAGATGCGGCAGGAGGAAGGTCAGCAAGCGCTTTTCTTCCGGGCCATAGACTTCGGCCTTGTTGGGGCGCAGCAGTTGAAAGCCGACGACGCGCCGGGGGCCGGTCTCGAACGGCACCGACAGCAGCGGCCCGAAATCATAGGCCGGGAGATAGCTGCGATAAAAGCCGTGCGTCCGGCGCATCTCGGGCGGCAGTTGCTCATGGTCGGCGATCACATGGCCGACATTCGGCACGCCATAGGCCCAGCGCGGATCGTCGGCGTACCAGTTGGCGTCATAGTCTTCCTGTGCCTCTTTCGGCACGCCCTGCTGGACGAGGTAGCGGCGCACCGGAGCCGCGCCGGAGAAGTCCGAATCGAGGATATGGCCGCCCACCGCGCCGACGGCGCTACGCACTTCGCGCAGCACGACCGCCCAGCCGTCCGGCTGCCAGGGCGCGTCATAGATGAGGTCGAGCAGCCTTTCGATATCGTCCGTCATGGCCCGGAATTCGACGCGGCGAGTAACTATCGTCCATTCGCACGGCTCACGGGAGGATCTTATCACCCAGGTGGGTGATGCGGCTGAAAAGGCTCACGGCAATCATCGCCCAGGTTTTGCGCTTGGCCGGGAGGGATGATGTATCGGGGAGGCACTACCGACATTTTGCGCGGCGCGTGGCGCGTCGGCTGCAAAGGCCCGAAATCAACTGTCAGAGATCGTGCCGCGTCAGCCGCACGCCTTCGCCTTTGCCGGAGGCGTCGGCGCGGAGAAATTCGATCCCGGCTTTTTCGAGCGTGAGGATCACCGCCGAGAGGGTCGAGGCGCGCGGATTGACGTCATTGCGCTCGATGTCGGCGACCGTGGTCACGGACAGAACGGCGCGATCCGCAAGCTCGGTGCGGGTCCAGCCGAGCAGGCCGCGCGCGGCGCGGATTTGGCGAGGCGATACGATCATGGGCGGATCACGGCATCCCAAAGCGGGATTTGACCAGCCATCGCGTAAAAATAAGCGCGAAGGCGTAAATTTGTAGCTTTTCAACTGGCAGTGCAGAGTCCCTTCGCTTATTCTGCCTGCGGCGGTGCGCGGGAGCGTCGGCATCCCGCCCGCTTGCATGCGCCGTCTTCCTTCCGAACGGGTCACGGAGTCTTGTGACGATGATCAAGCGGTCCATTTTTCAGCATTCCGGCCTGGCAGCGGCCTTCATCGGTTTGACCGTGCTGACGGCCTGCGACCGGAACCCTGTTCTCGGCAAATGGCAGGCGACAGGGCAGGCCAGCGCCGCGCAGGAGGCGCTCGGCAAGCAGGTCGAGTTCACCTCCGGCATGATGACGCCCTCTGGCGGCGTGTGGCCCTCGATGGCCGTCCAATACAAGCATGAAGGCGATAAATGGTTCGTCGTCGTCGCGCAGGGACCGGCGATTGTGGCCCAGGTCTCGGGCGACCGGCTGCAAATCCAACTGCCGATGATGGGCGCTGCGACCTATCGCAAGGCGGCGCAATAGCGCGCGCCCGTTCACTCCAAACCGAGGTTATTCAGATGATCTGCGGTCATTGCGGAAATTTGGTCAAAGAAGGCTTCACCACCTGCGCCGCTTGCGGCGCGATGTACCGGCGGCATCCCGGCCCGCTGGCGCGGCTGATTTATGCCTTGCTGACGCCCGTCATCCTCGTTGCCATCATTTGCACGGTTCCGGCGTTCGAAGGCGACGGACCCGCCGCCACGACGCTGTTTGTGATGCTTATTCTGCTTTTCGGAGGCATGGCGTTGGGCCGTGTCGCCAGCCCGCTCCGCTGGTGGCGATAACAACGCGCGTTAGCCTGCGCGATCTTGAGACAAATTCATAGCGCCCCCTACCTAATGGAGACGTGCATGCGTGCGCGTGGAGTTCTTGCGATTGGTATCGCCGCGCTTTTCCTTGGCTCTTGCGGGAAGCTCCCCGACAGCGACGGGCTGCGGCAAATGCTTCATAACGCCCAGGGCGATACGGCCCCTGTCTACAAGGGGCCGCCGATAACAAACCCTCTCGCGCCCTATGGGCTGGCGGACATTTTCCCAAACTATAATTCCCAACTGCCGATCATGCAGCAATGGCCGCATGTAGCCGTGACGGTGGTTCATGCGCCGCCGTTCCATTTCCATGACGCGACGTCCGGCAGCTCCTCCTTGTCGGGTTGCTGGACGCTGCGCGTTCGCGTCTGGCGCTCGCGTACCGTATCGGACGTCAAGCAGTTCGACTGGTGCTATCCGCGCGACGCGACGTCAGCCGCCCTCGGCGGCGGCGCACCTATGGCGTTGACGCGCATCCCGCGCGTTTCCGACGAGACGACAGGCAATCAATATACCGAGGGACCGGTGCCGCCGGACGGCATCTTGCCGATGGACAAGGCGCATCGCCGCTTTTACGACCGTGGCGCGGATTTCGCCGGGTTCGCCGGAAATGAAGAAGGGCGGTTCACCTTGACGATGGACGCGCTTCTTTACGTCAACCTCGCCGACCAGATGGGCTTCGACATCGTGCCGCAGGACTTGCGCCTTTGGTTCGCGGGCTTCGAGGAAGCGAAGGCCGGTCAGCCGTGAGAAGGGCCGCCCGGCTTCCGCTTGGAGGCCGGGCCGCTCGCCGCCGCCGGGGGACGCGGCAGGGTTGGCGGCGCTGGCGGCGTTGCTGCGCTCGCGGCATGAGTTGACCACTGTGCCAGCCGCATCGGCGGCGAGGCCGTCGCCGCGAGATGCTCGAATTCGATTTGCAGCAGCGCTGGGAATTGCCGGTCGGCGAAAGCGTCGTCGAGACAGGCCGCGATGCTGACCGGCACCCGCCAGGCGGCGCAGCCGCGCTTGGCGTAGCGCTTCAGCGCGCTCAATCCATTCTTCGCTGCGGCGAGCCTGTGGAACAGCGGCAGCCATATGGCCCGTTCGGGCAGGCGCGGCCTGCCCGATGCGGACTTGAAGCCGTTGAGATCGGCCCAGCCATAGGCGGCATAGATCAGGATGGTTTCGACCGGCGGCGACAGGCGCGCGGGCGGCGCTGCGCGGAACATGGTCAAGCGCCCTCGGGATGAGCCACGAGATCGCGGAAGCGGCGATCCTTGTAATAGACCAGTTTGCGCGCGCGGATCGGCGGCAGGCCGTTCACGAACAGCAGTTCGTCCGTTTCCGGCAGCCGCGCCACTTCCGCCGCATAGAGCAGCGGGCGCGCGACGGTGCTGTAATTGACGCCGCTGTCCTTCCCCTGGCGCCGCGCGTTGTGGGACTCGCTGCGCACCGAGGCGGTGCGCGCGCCCAGCATGCGCGAGACGGTTTCGGCGGTGGCGGGATCGTTGACACCGAAGACCTGGATCACGCCCGCATTGGCGATGAAGCTGGACCAGCGCTCGCGGTAAAGGTCGCGAAGCTGTGAGAGGTCTTGCACGATGGGCCAAAGCTGGACGCCGTAGCCCGCCAGCAGCCCGAGGGCGGTTTCGATCATGTCGAGCCGCCCGAGCGCCGCGAACTCGTCCAGCAGGAACAGCACCGGATGCGCGGGCCGCCCGGCCAGGCCGGAGAGTTCGGCCAGCGCCAGGCTGACCAGCAGCCGCAGCCATCGCGCATAGCTTGTCAGGCGACTTGACGGCAGCACCAGATAGATCGTCATCGCGCGCCGCTTCAGATCGGCGAGATCGAAATCCGACCGGCTGAGAACGTCCGCCATGCGCGGGCTGTCGAGGAAATGCGTGTGCGCCTGGGCCGCCGAGAGGACGGAGGCGCGCTCCTTGTCCGGCTTCTGCTTGATGCGGTTGGCGGCGCGGGCGACGAGGCCGCCAATCGCGCCGTTGCCCGCCATATCGTCGAGCAGTGCGGCGAAGGCGGCGGGGTCGAGCGTCAGCAATTGCCGCAGGCGCGGCAGCGTCCGCCGGGCGGGCGGTTCGCGGGCGAGGATATGGAGCAGCAGCCCGCCGATCAGCGCCTTGGCCTCCGTATCCCAAAAGGGATCGAGGCCGGATGCGCCCTTGGCGGGCACCAGCGCGTCGGCGATCAGCATCACGTCTTCCGCGACATCGGCGCTGTTGCCATCGAGCGGATCGAGCGGGTTGAGGGCCGACGCTGGCAGATGGGTGATGCCCCACGGGTCGAGGATATGCACCTCTTGCCCCATCGCCGCCCGGCGCAGGGCGGTCGCCTTCGCGTTCTCGCCCTTGGGATCGATGACCAGCGCCGAGCCGGGATAGGTCAGCAGATTGGGGATGACCGCGCTGACGCCCTTGCCCGAGCGGGTCGGGGCGATGGTCAGCAGATGCCGGTCGGTGGCGACGCGCAGGAGGGGCGATATGAGCCTTCCCGGCCACCGCCCCAACACCAGCCCGTCATTGCCGAGCAGGCCCGCACGCCGCAGATGGTTGAACGTCGCCCAGCGGGCCGAGCCGTGGGCGGAAGCGGTTTCATCGACGCGCGCCCGCAAATCCTGCCGCAGTTCGCTCGCCGCAAACGCCGCCGCACCGCCGAGCGTCGGGATTGAGAGATAAGGCGATGTCGATTTGAGAAGAGAAAGAAGATCGTACAGCATAACACCCTCCTGTTCTGCCGACAGGAAGGAATTATACCGGTGGTAGAATTAAAATAAGACTAATGGTAGGCAATTCTCCGTAACAGACTAAGTGATAGCTCAAGAGCATAGTGGATAGTGCGGTATGTTCTTGCGTGAATCCTCATGAATAAAGGAGGTCTATTCTAGGATTTATATGGCTTGAGACTTCCTCAAATTCTCCTTCTTGGAGAAGTGAGTACTTATCGCTCAATGTTATTGAGTGCCCTTCAAATGTTACATCTGGAAGGGAAACTGTTCCCAATATCAGCTGAGTGTCATCGGGCATCTGTGAAAATATCAGATTGAATGTCGCGTTAGTGTTATTAGGATCTGGATCCTGTTGTTTTGGCGAATCTATAACGACCGGACAAAAACAGGATGTTGTGAATTCTCGTACAGTATGAAGGTAGGCATAAAAATATGCCAACATTGCCCGTGGACGATCATTGCCCGTTTCTTTAATTTTATAATCGATGAAGGGCGGAAAGTCTAAGTTCAGATTCAGAGAACGCGAGAATTTGATAATTTTCTCATGGTAAAATCCCTGAATATTACTTTTCCTATCGGGATCATCATATTTCTTTATATCGTCCTGCAGTCGCGCAATTCGCAAGTTGCATTTTTGCAAATCGCGTTCAATTCCCTCTATCTCCGCTACCATTAGCTGGTGTGCCTTCTTTTCAGCTTCAGCATCGATGACATCTCGAAGTCTCAGCTTCTTTTTCTTTTGGTCGAGGATGGAGTTTATTTTCGTGATTCGAAAATTACCATGATTGATCTTAGCGTTAGATTTACTAATTTTCGTGGAAATCGCCTCTAAATTCGAGGAATTCTTGGACAGAAATTGGCGGCACGCCTCACGGTCTTCAATTAAAGAAAAGCGATGAAAGAACGAATTCTCGTATTCAGCGCCGCATGTTGGACATGATATGGCATCATGATCATGCCCTTGGATGAATTTATAATCTTTGTCAAACTCAGAGAGGGCGGCGCGTACAATGCCCATTTGCTCTTCCAACATGGCTTTCTGGTTGTGATGATCACTCAATTGCGCCATTAATATGCTTCGTTGTCCTTGAAGAGCGGAAAGTTCTTTAAGAAGGTCCGCGATAGCTTTTTTGTAAGACTCTGCATCAATATCGATAGATATTGCTTTTTGCCGGTCTTTGATCCGTAGTGCGGCGGAATTAATGGTTCGCCTCTCACTCTCTTTTTCTAATTTTCTCTGGCGCTCCTGGGTAAGCTGAGCATTGATAATAAAAAATTCATTCGGCTTTATCCCGGAATGGTATGGGATAATTGACTTTTTCCAACTGCTGTATTGGCCCAAATTCTGGAATGAATTCCACTGCGCCACCCAGCCCTGATCTTGATCAATATAAAACGGTAGGAAGCAATAGGCTGGGGGCGGGATTTCAGGATCGCCCTCTCGGTTTGTGAGATGGAGTCCGAAATCGAGTAGCCGACTTATAAACGGCGTAATGCCTTCGGCTACACTGGCCGTTTTCAGGAGAAGGCTGCCATACGCGTTAAAAATTCCGAATAGATTTCCAGTGCGTATGACGCTGTATTCTTCGCCGTCTACAGAAAATTCAAGAACACCAGTGGGAGAAAGTTCTTTCCATCTATCGCTAATAACGGCTGGTTCGGCACCTAAGCACCAATATATCGATTTAATGATAGATGATTTTCCAGTATCATTCTCGCCCTTGATCACCGTCACTTTCTCGTGGAAGGGAATTTTCTTTGCCTTCCTTTCTGTCATCGAGATTAGATACAAGTTCTTTAAGCGCAATATTTTCATGGTTCTTTTTCCGTAAATGCCTGATTAGGAGTTTATAGCTCTCTTCCCGTCTCATGATGATTGATACTCATGTAGCGTCGCGGCTCGAATGTAGTTAATTGAATATAATTTGTGCTCAGTTTCGTAAACCTCTGCGATAGTATCGGCAACGTTAAATATGCAGTCTTTCACCGACGAGTGAGGATTCTGATCAAGATATTTATCTATTTCCAATCTAATAGATGAACGCATATGATGCAGGACTATGTTTGTGACGTTAAAGCGATCTGCTTCATATTTTTCCCATTGTTGACGGATGCCACGTAAATCTGCTGCGGAGATCGGCTCAAGGTGGTGTTGAGCTTGATCCCACGATGGGCGACGTTTATGAGCCTCTTCAAAACTCTTAATCCATCCTTCGAGGTCGCTCCGTCGAATGAACTTCGCAGCCAGCAATTCCGGAACGGATTTAACATCTCGCATATGTTTGGAACGGCTTCTGCATTGATCAAGTAGCGCAAGCCGAAAAGCATCGTGGCCAGCATCAACGTTGCACGTCTTGATGATAAATTCCGATATCTTCCCTCTCAGATGAGTCTCGTAAGCCTCAAGTGGCATGGCCGTCTTATGAAAGTGAAAAAGCTCGCCATCTTGATCGGCAACTGCGGAGGGGAACTCGATTTTGAGGGCGGCGATTAAAGCTTTGAATGCAGCTTGATCTCCCTGCGAGAACCGACAGGGATATGCTACCTTTATGAATGAAGCGGGAGCATTGCTGACAAATCCGAGATGCTCTGTAACGTCCGGAAATTTCTCCTTATTATCAAAAAGCTTGCCAGCAATCGACCGAGCGACTGACTTTTTGGATTTTGGTTGCTTTATTATTTCCTTGATGTCCCATGAACCTAAAGATTTTGTCTTTATCTGATAAAAACTAACCTTTGGCTGATCTTTCTCATACCGGACCACAAAAATGTCGTCATGGAATTCGAATCCGATAGCGTAGTCATTACCTTTTTCATGCAATTCAATTAGATGATGAATGCCCCAACAGGTCTGAAAGTCGAAGCGATCCTGAGCGAGGCTTCCCGCTTTTTCTCTTTGTGGTTTTGTAAGCAAGGTATCAAAGAGGTCAAGCATATGATTCGGGGCCGGATAATAACGGGGCTGCAATTATAGCGGGCGTCGATATTTATGCAACGATCAAGTGTATTCACTTCCATATAGAGCCACCGCCATGAGTGGCCCCTACTCGATATCGGCTGGGACAGTCGTGACATTTGGCCCGGGTCTATTTTGATACCGTATCGTTCACATGGCGACGCTTAGGGGCCGTTATGCCAGTTGGAATCCACTCAAATCACGCAGTTTAACGTCCAAAAGCGGATGCTTTCCATCTGGCGGTTTCGCTTGCACATTTTTGCCGAAGGACTTACACATATTCTTACACAGCGCCTTGGCGCTCGGAGGAAATCTTATATTTTACAAGGACATAGCCTATGTGGCGGCAGACTCAAAATCTGTTGGCCGCAAGGTCGTGTTGGTTCGAGTCCGACCGGGGGCACCACTTCCATCCTTTGAAATCGCTGACTGCCAAAGATGGCCCTTCCCGGGCCATTTTTTGTGTCCGCAGCCCGTGCCCCGCTGTCGCACCCGACATGACAGCGCAATGTTAAGCGGTTAATTTGGCGGCCTTCTCCAGATCGGGACACTCCATGACCGCCTTCCGCCGCCTCGCCATCGCCGCCATTATGTCCACCGCCGCCATCGCGCTCACCGCCGGGCCGGCGCTGGCCTGGGGGCCGAACGGGCATGCCATCGTCGGTGACATCGCTCAGGACCGGCTGACGCCCAAGGCCAAGGCGGTGGTGGATCAGCTGCTGTCGCTGGAGGGGCATCACACCCTGGATGAGGTGGCGAGCTGGCCGGACACCGTGGGCCATTTGCCCAAGGACAAGGGCGGCCTGCCGGACACGCTGCCGTGGCACTATGTCGATGTGCCCACCGACCAGCCGGCCTATGATCCGGCGCGCGACTGCGCCGAGGATAACTGCGTGCTCGCCCGCCTGCCGGAGCAGGCCCGCATCCTGGCCGATACCAAGGCGGCGCCGGAGGCCCGCCTGGCGGCGCTGAAATGGGTGGTCCATCTGGTGGGCGACCTGCACCAGCCCCTGCACGCCGCCGAGCGCAACCACGACAAGGGCGGCAACGACGTCAAGGTCCGCTATTTCGATGAGGACCGGAACGGCCACCTGAACCTGCATTCGGTCTGGGACGGCTCCATCGTCGACCGCGAGCTGGGCCTGTCGGTGAACAAGGACTATTCCATCGACCTGGCCAAGGCCAAGTCGGCGGCCGCCACGCTGGAGCCCGGTATAACCGCTTATGACGTCAAGGCCTGGACGCCCAAGACGCCGTCCACCAGGCCCCCCTTCAAGGGTGCCGGCCTGGACAAGGCGGTACAGGCCTGGGGCGAGGAAAGCCATGGCCTGGCCCGCGACGTGGTCTACGGTCTGCTGCAGGCGCCGGAATCCGATGGGGTCGAGCGCCTGGCCCAAGGTTATGAGACCGCCGCCTGGCCGCTGGTCCGCATGCGCCTGGAAATGGCCGGCGTGCGCCTGGCCTGGGTGGTGAACCAGGCGGTCGGGCACTGACCCCACGGGGCCATCCTCACCTGACGGACGCGAAGATCCGGCGCGGCGGTGCCAAGTGGGAGCCGCCGGGGTGGGGCGTCGTTGCCACCCTTCACGCGATGTTAAGCATGCCGGGACCAGAATGCCGGGCATGGGGCCACCGTCGCGGCCGTTCGCCCGGGAAGAACAGTCAGAATGAAGCCGGTTCAGCGGTATCTGGGATTCGCGTTCGCCAATGCCGACCTGCTGATGGAGGTGGACGGCGACGGCGCTTTGCACTTCGCCGCCGGTGCCGCCCTGGCGCTGACCGGTTACAGCGACGCCGAACTGACGGGCCGCGCGTTGGCGGACCTGCTGGTGCCGGCCGACCGCGCCCTGGTGCGCCGGGTGCTGGACGCCCTGGGTGACAACGACCGCAGCAGCCCCCGGCCGGTGCGCCTGCGACGGCGGGACGGACGCGTGGTGGTCTGCGCCCTGGCCGCCTATCGCATGCAGGGCAGCCCCCTGTTGAGCGTCACCTTCTGCCAGCTGGCCGCCGGCGCGGCGGCATTGCCGGCGCCCCATGATGTGGATCCCGCGACCGAGTTGTTGACCCCGGCCGCCTTCGCCCAGGCGGCGGCCGTCAACTTCGCCCCCGGCGGCGTTGAGCCGCCGGCCTGTGCCGCCTTGACCCTGCTGGAGATGAACAACCTGGCCGAGATCCGCACCCGCCTGACGGCGGAGGCGGACGGCCAGCTGATGACCGAGATCGGCGCCGTTTTCCGCCAGCATGGCGGGGCGGTGGCCGGCCGGGTGGCCGACAACCGCTTCGGCGTCATGGCCCCCGCCAGCCTGGCGGAGCAGATCACCTGCGACATCGCCCGCATCGCCGCCGATTTGGGCCTGGACCAGCCGTTGGAAGTCGACGCCCGCACCCTGGACAGCAACAGCTTCGGCCTCAGCCGCGCCGACCGGTCGCGCCTGTTGCTGCACGCCCTGCGGCGCTTCGCCGAGGCGGGGGCGGGCGCGGTGGACATGCTGTCGGGCCAGTCAGCCGCCGCCGGTTTCGTCCAGGACGCCGTGGGATGCCTGGCCCGCCTGCGGGACGACCTGGGCGGCAACCGCCTGTCCCTGGTCTTTGAACCCATCGTCGACCTGAAGACCGGGCGCATGCACCATCTGGAGGTGCTGAGCCGCTTCAATGGCGACCGCCCCGGTTCCGTCATCACCCTGGCGGAAGAGCTGGGCGTCATCAACGACGTGGACATGCTGGTGTGCAGCCTGGCGATGCGCGAGCTGGAGACGGCCCCCCCGGACATCATCCTGGCGGTGAACCTGTCCGCCGTGTCCGTCGGCTCGGACCTGTTCATGCAGTCGCTGCTGGCGCAACTGAAGGCCCAGCCCGGCCTGTCGGGCCGCCTGATGTTCGAGGTGACGGAGACCGGCAACCTGGGGGATCTGGAAAGGGCGCGGAACGTCCTGGGCGCCGTGCGCCGCCTGGGCCATCCCCTCTGCCTGGATGATTTCGGCGTGGGCATGGCATCGTTCACCTACATTCGCGCGCTGGACTTCGACCATGTGAAGCTGGATGGCAGCTTCATCGCCAAAATGTGCGTGAACAAGCGGGAGGAGGCCATCGTGACCGGCATGCTGGCCCTATGCCGGGGCTTGGGCGTCACCGCCATCGCCGAGCATGTGGAGACCCCGGAACGATGCTGCGCCTGCGCGGCCTGGGGTGCGCCCTGGGCCAGGGCTGGCTGTTCTCCAGGGCGCTGAAGCGACCGCAGCGGATGGATGTGGATTTGCGTCCCCTGAGCCGCCCCTCAGGCTGGCGGCCCACGGTGATCGACGCCGGCGGCTGAGGCCACGGTTTGGTGATCGATCTGCTTTATCAGATAATATTCGCGCCGATTACTTGATGTGCGTCAAATAGGGTGACCAATACGAGAGAACAGTTGCGAAGAAGCCGGCGCGGGATTTTCATGGGGGCACAAAGGTGGAGGTGTCCCATGACCCAGTACAGCACCTATTCCCTCGTCTTGAGGGAGCACATCGCGGATCTCGATCCCCTCATCGACCGGTGGACCAGCGGGCATTTCCGGCTGACCGGCGCCGCCCATGACGAGGCCGAGGAATTCGTGGATCGTCTCAAGGATTTGCGGGCCGAACTGGTCAGCCGCATGAGCCGGCCGGATCTGGACGGCCGCACAGCGACCCAGGTCGCCGACGGCATGACGGTCCGCTAGCGGCGGCTCAGGAATTCCCCTCACCCGCGCTCCGCCCCCGGCGGCGGACGCGGGGGCGGGTGGTTTTGTGCCGCACGGTGTCCGATCCTCAGCGCGCCGGGTCGGCGGTCAGGCCCAGGTAGCGGTCGGCGCGGTGGTTCATGGCCACGATCATGTTGGCGACAACCGCGCCCATGACCGACAGGGCCAGGCGCTGCGGCGTCAGCACGAAGCAGGCGGCCGTCAGGATGGCCGCGTCCAGGCCCAGCTGGACATAGCCGGCGCGTATGCCGAACCGTTCCTGCAGGTACAGCGCCAGGATATTGATGCCGCCCAGCCCGATGCGGTGGCGGAACAGGATCAGCAGCCCCGTGCCGATCAGCCCGCCGCCAGCCAGTGCGGCATAGACCGGGTTCAGCACGGCGAAATCCACCCAGCCCGGCGTCAGCCGCGTTTCCACCGTGACCAGGCAGACGGCGGCGAAGGTGCGCGCCGTGAAGCGCCAGCCCATGCGCCGCCAGGCCAGGATGTAGAAGGGCAGGTTCAGCACGAAGAAGAACAGCCAGAATCCCTGGTCGGTCACATAGTGCAACAGCAGGGCCAGGCCGGCGATACTGCCCACCAGCAGCGTCGCCTTGGCATATAGCACGGTGCCCAGCGAGACGAGCAGCGTGCCGATGCCCAGCGCCGCCAGGTCCTCATAAGATTTGTGGTGTTGTTGATTGATTGAATTCATCATTTATAAACCGACGAATACTATGAATATCCTATCTTATATTGAAATGTTTTATAGTGTGGTCTTCAATAATCACACGGCAGATCATTTGGCCGGGAGGGATCGCCGGGCGCGCGGGTTGTCCGCCGTAGGTCATCGCTCCCCTGGCCAGGATCGTCCGCCGGACGTAGCCGGCCGCACCTAGTCGGACCGCATAGGGGCCGGGGGAGGTTACGGGCTTTCGGCGTAGGGGCCTTGAACCATTGCCCCGTTGCCGATCTTTCCGGCGTTTGAAAGGCTTGAGGGACGCATCACAGCAGGAGGAAAGCCATGAGCACGAACCAGAGCGCCGCGTACGCCCGCATCCTGCAGGAGCGCATCGCCGACCTGGATCCCCTGATCGAACGGTGGAGCAGCGACAGCCTGATCCTGACCGACACCGCCGGTGACGAGGCCGAGGAATATCTGGAACGGCTGAAGGTGGTGCGCGCGGAGATGGCCGGTCGCCTGGGCCGCCCGGACCTGGAGGTGCCCACCCCGGGCATCACCAACAGCATGCTGGCGCGCTGATCGCCGTCGGCGTGTCGTCTGGCACGAGGAAGCGGCCCGGACGCCTTCGCCCGGGCCGTTCGCCTTCTTACGGGCCCGCCTCCGGCAGTACCCCGCCGGCCGGCTGGCGCAAGACGGTCAGGCGGCAGTACAGCCAGCCCAAGGCCAGCAGGGCCACGAACACCCCGAACAGCAGCAGGTTGTAATAGACCATGGCCGCCAGGCACAGGCAGGCCAGGCCCAGCGCCACGGCCGGCGCCAGGGGATATCCCGGTGCCCGGAAGGGGCGCTGCATGTCCGCCGCGGTATGGCGCAGGCGAAACAGGCTGGCCATGCTGATGATGTACATGACGATGGCGCCGAACACCGACAAGGTGACGATGTTGGCCGTCAGCGGCTGGCCGCCGAAGGCCAGCACCTCGTCGGAAAAGATGGCGGCGATGCCCACCACGGCGCCCGCGAGGATGGCCCGGTGTGGCGTGCGTCGCGTGGGATGCAGGTGGCTCAAACCCGCCGGTAGGAAGCCCGCCCGGGCCAGCGCGAAGATCTGGCGGGAATAGCCCATGATGATGCCGTGGAAGCTGGCCACCAGACCGAACAGGCCGATCCACACCAGCATGTGCAGCCACCCGCTGTCCGCCCCCACCACCGCCTTCATGGCCTGGGGCAGGGGATCGTTGATGTTGGCCAGGTCGCGCCAGTCGCCCACCCCGCCGGCCAGCACCATGGTGCCGAAGGCCAGGACCACCAGCGTCAGGACGCCGGCGATATAGGCGCGGGGGATGGTGCGGGCGGGGTCCTTGGCCTCTTCCGCCGCCATGGCCGCGCCCTCGATCGCCAGGAAGAACCAGATGGCGAAGGGGATGGCGGCGAAGATGCCACCCAGGGCCGTGGCCGACAGGGGGCCGGCCTCACCCGACCAGCCGTGGGCGGCAAAGTTGCCCCAGGTGAAACCCGGCGACACCACGCCCATGAACACCAGCAGTTCGGCGATGGCCAGCAGGGTGACGCACAACTCGAACGTGGCAGCGATGGTGACGCCGGCGATGTTCAGCGCGGCGAAGACGACATAGGCGCCCACGGCCGCCAGCTTGGGGCTGAGGCCGGGGAACTGGACATTGAGGTAGGCGCCGATGGCGAGCGCGATGGCCGGCGGGGCGAAGACGAACTCGATCAGCGTGGCGTAGCCGGCGATGAAGCCGCCCAGCGGCCCGAAGGCGCGGTGGCTGTAGGCGAAGGGGCCACCGGCGTGCGGGATGGCGGTGGTCAGCTCGGTGAAGCTGAAGATGAAGGTGGTGTACAGCACCGCCACCAGGATGGTGGTGGCGAGGAAGCCCAGCGTGCCGGCCTGGGCCCAGCCATAGCTCCACCCGAAATACTCGCCGGAGATCACCAGCCCGACGGCGATGCCCCAGAGATGCCACCCGCCCAGGCTCTTGCTCAGCCCGGCCCCGTCCGCCGCCATGTCACCTGCCCCCAATGTCGTTTTCCGGACCAGTATGCCCAGGAAACCTCGGTGTGGGGGAGGGGGATTTGCCCGTGTTTTAGGCGAAGGCGAGAATGCCCAATGATTGGGCGTCGGTGGTGCCCGCCGTCAGTTGCGCCAGTTGCCGCCGCAGGGCGGCGTTCTCCTCCTCCAGCCGCGTCAGGCGGCGGCGTAGGTCGGATTCATCGGGCGCGCCGGCTTGGTCGCGCCGCCAGCGATAATAGGTCATGCGGCTGACGCCCAGGATGCGCGCCACGTCCACCACCTTCACGCCCTGCTCCAGCAGGCCATCGGCCTTGGCCAGGCACTGTGCGATCTCCTCGGCGGAATGATTCCGTTTCATTGCCCCTCTCCCGCTATTGGCCCTGTCCGTCCTCTCAAGCGCTATCGTTCCGTGCCGGCGCTCCACACCCGCCGCACGGTCAGGGCCTGCGACAGCTCCACGAAGTCCGCCCGCGCACCCGGCTTGATGCGGCCCAGATCGTCCAGCCCCAGGAAGGTGGCGGGCACGCGCGCCGCCATGGCCAGCGCCATCTCCGGCGCAACACCCATCAGGCGCACGGCCCCGCGCACGGCCGCCGCCATGTCGATGTCGGCCCCGGCCAGCACGCCGTCCGCCGTCACCAGCCGGCCGTCGCGGCGGTAGATGGTGTGGCCGTAGAGTTCGAAGCTGTCGACGTCGGTGCCGGTGGGCGACATGGCGTCGGTCACCAGGAACAGCCGGTCGGGTCCCTTGGCCGCCAAGGCCAGGCGCAGCACGGCGCCGTGGACGTGCACGCCATCGGCGATGATGCCGCACCAGCCGCGCGGGCTGGACAGGGCCGCCCCGGCGATGCCCGGTTCCCGATTCATCAGAGGGGGCATGGCGTTGAACAGATGGGTGAAGCCGGTCAGGCCGTGGTCCAGCGCGCTGTCGGTGCGGGCGTAGGTGGCGGCGGAATGGCCGCCGGCCAGGATGAGGCCGGCTTCCGCCAGCTGTGCCAGGGTCCCGTCGCTGACCACCTCGGGCGCCAGGGTCAGCAGCACGCGGCCCTGGGGGAAGCGCGCCGGCAGGCCCAGCAGGAAATCGATGTCCTCGTCGGTGGGCGCGCGGACATAGGCGGCCTCGTGCACGCCCCGGCGTTCCATGTTCAGGAAGGGGCCTTCCAGGTGGATGCCGACCACGCCGCCACCCGGTACTTGTGCTGCCTCGGCGGCCGCATCCACCGCCAGGCGCCACTTGCCGGCGGCATCCGTGATGAAGGTGGGCAGCAGCGACGTGGTGCCGAAGCGGCGGTGGGCGCTGGCGATGGCCAGGGCGGCCTCGACCGTCGGCGTCTCATTGAACAGCACGCCACCGCCGCCGTTCACCTGGGTGTCGACGAAGCCCGGCGCCAGCAGGCTGTCGGGCTCCAGCGCCACCTCTTCCACGGACGCCGGTGGCTGGGGCAGCAGGTCCAGCACACGTCCGTCCTCCACCAGGACGCCGATGCCCTCCAGTGTCTGATCGCCGGTGAAAACCGGGCACCCGTGGAAGAAAGTTCGCATCACACCGTCTCCGTCACCTTGCGCAGGTTGGGCGGCACGTCGGGGTCCAGGCCCCGGGCGCGCGCCACCTTGTGGATGGCCATGTAGAAGCTGGCGACCGCCGCCAGGGGACCCACCTCGGCCGGCAGGCCGGGCACCACGGGCAAGGCCTCGACACCGTCGATGCCGGTCTCGGTGGCTAGGATGGGGGCGCCCAGGCCTGCCGCCTTGGCCAGGGTGCCGCGCGTCACCTCCGCCGTCACGTCGTCCTGGGTCAGCGCCAGGATGGGGAAGCCGGGCCCCACCAGGGCGAAGGGGCCGTGCACCACCTCGGCGGCGCTGAATGCCTCGGCATGCAGGCGCGAGGTCTCCTTGCACTTCAGCGCGATTTCGGCCGCCGCACCGCTGCCGATGCCCCGGCCCAGGACATACAGGCCCGTGGCGAGCTCGAGCTGGCGCAAGGCCGGATACCAGTCCAGGGCCACCGCGGCGTCCAGCCAGCCGGGGACCCTGGCCACGGTATCCATCAGGCCGGCATCCTCCCGCCAATGGGCCACCAGCTGCAGGAAGGCGACGCAGGCGGTCAGGTAGGATTTGGTGGCGGCGACACTCTTCTCCGGCCCGGCGCACAGCGGGATGAAGACGTCGGCCAGTTCGGCCAGGGGGGAGGTCTCGTCATTCACGAAGCCCACCACCAGGGCGCCGCCGGCCTTGGCCGCCTCCGCCAGGCGCAGCAGGTCGGGGCTGCGGCCGGACTGGGACACCGCAACGAACAGCGCGCCCTCCATCTGCAGCGGCGCGTTGTAGAGCGAGATGACGGACGGCCCGACGGAGGCGACCGGCACGCCCACCCGGGTTTCGATCAGGTACTTGCCGTAGGCGGCGGCGTGGTCGCTGCTGCCCCGGGCGCAGGTGATGACCACCTTGGGCTTCAGCGCGCGCAGGCGGGCGCCCAGGTCGCGGAACAGGGGGGCGGCACGGTCGATCTGGCGGGCGCTGGCGGCACCGGACTCGGCGGCCTCAAGGGCCATCAGCGGGGTGGGTTTGGCGGCGGCGGTCATGATGGTTCCTGTGTGGCGATATCGGTGTGTGTCGTCATGCGGCGCGCTCCGCCGGGTGCCGGGCGGCGGCGCGGGCCAGATGCAGGCCGCCATCCAGGGCGTCGCCCCGCGCCGGCACCAGCAGGCGCCGGGCCCAGGGGGCCATCCACGGCTCGATCACCGGGGCCAGGCCGCCCATCAGGCAGACCTTGGGGGCGCCCAGGTCCACCAGGCGGCGGACGTGGGCGGTCAACTGGCCGGCGGCGACCTCCACCAGTTGAGTGGCCACGGGATCGCCGGCGGCGGCGAAATCCAGGGTCAGGGGCGCCAGGGTGCCGTAGTCGGCGGGCTTGGCCGTGCCGGCCCAGGCGACCACGGCGGCGGGATCACCTCCCAACCGCGTCAGCACATGCAGGGTGAAGGGCGTGTGGGGGGCCAGGCCGTCATGTCCGCGCAGGGCGGCGCGCGCCGCCTCCCGCCCCAGATGGGCGCCGCTGCCCTCATCCGACACCTCGAAGCCCCAGCCGCCCACCGGCCGGCCGACGCCGCCCACCAGGGCGTAGCCGATGCTGCCGGTGCCGGCGATCAGGATGGCGCCGTCCGCTCCGTCGAAGGCGCCCAGGCAGGCGGTGTGGGCATCGTTGCGGGCGGTCACGCCGGCGCAGCGGACGGGCGCGCCAGCCTCGACCGCGCGTTCATCCTCCACCCGGCAGATGCCGGCCAGGCCCAGGCCGACATGGGTGTAGGACAGGGCATCACGGTCCAGGCCGGCCTGGGCCAGCGCCTGGTCGCATGCGGCCAGGATGGCGGCCCAGCTGACGCCCAGGCCCAGCCGGATGTTGGCGGGGCCGCCCCGGCCCTCGCCCAGCCGGTCGCCGGCGGCGTTGGTCAGCCGCGCGCGGCAACCCGTGCCGCCGCCATCCACGCCCATATAGAGAAAGTCGCCCATGCCCAGACCCGTTCGTTTGCTGATGGTATGATACCAGATGTGGACCAGATCAGAAGATCGAGCTTTCGCTATTCGCATTCAGCTGCCTGATCTCATCCGCAAAATAACGCTGAAACCGTCAAAAATGGCGTACTGATATCATAAGAAACAATGCACTAACGCAGATCGTCCCGATGGCCATTCGTCGAGCCGCGAGACTCAGCTGTATAAGGCCAGGAAAAGACCACATCGGGATGGCGCTGCCGAAAGGGGCCAGTCGCAGCCGCCGCCGGATTGCGTCAGGATGGCCCCGGCACTCATGCGGCAACCCTTTCATCCACAGTCCGGGCCTGGTGCCCCGGACCCACGTAAACTAGGTTTCCCGGCCCTTCGCTCAGGCGCCGCACGGCGTCGGCGCGGCTGATCAGCGACCCTCCCGTGTCGAACGGCCGGTCGGCGTCGGGCACGGCCGACAGCAGCAGGCGGGTGTAGGGATGCCGGGGGCCGTCGATCACGGCCGCGGTGGGCCCGGATTCCACGACACGGCCCCGGAACAGCACCGCCGTCTCCTCCGCCACATAGCGGGCAGTGGCGATGTCGTGGGTGATGTACAGCAGGGCGATGCCCCGTTCGGCCTTCAGGCGCTGCAAGGTATCCAGCACGCTGAGGCGGATCGAGACGTCCAGCATGCTGGTGGGCTCGTCGGCGATGATCACGGCCGGCTTCACCGCCAGGGCACGGGCCAGGCTCACCCGCTGGCGCTGCCCGCCGGACAGCTCATGCGGGAAGCGGTGCAGCAGGGAGTCCGCGTCCAGCTCCACCTGGGTCAGCAGGGCGCGCACCTCGGCGCCCCGGCCGGCACGGTCCAGATCCGGCCGGTGCAGGGCCAGGGGGCGGGCCAGGTGATGGGCCACGGTGTGGGCGGGGTTCAGGGCGGCGAAGGGATCCTGGAACACCATCTGCACGACGCGGCGGTATTCCAGCAGCTCCCGCCGGCCGGACAGGCCGGTGACGTCGCGGCCCTGGAACAGGATGCGGCCGGACGTGGGCCGCAGCATGTGGGTCAGCAGCTTGGCGCAGGTGCTCTTGCCCGATCCGGACTCGCCCACCAGGGCCAGGGCGCGGCCAGGGTGCAAGGTCAGATCCACGCCATCCAGGGCCTTGGTCCCGTTGGCGAAAACCATGGAAAGCCTTTCGGTCTGAAGCACGGGCGTGGTCATGGCATCACCAGGTCGGGCTGGGCGCGGACGGGTTGGGCCGGGTGCAGCGGCGGAATGCTGTCCCACAGGCGGCGGGTATAGGGATGGTTCGCACCCTCTTTCCCTTCTCCGGCCGCGATGGCGGCGGGCGTGGTCAGTTCCACCAGCCGGCCCTGCAGCATCACACCCACCCGGTCGCAGAACTGGCTCATCAGCGCCAGGTCATGGGTGATGAACAGGACGGAGAAGCCCAGGCGGCGGCGCAGGTCGGCCACCTGTTCCAGGATCTCCCGCTGCACCACCACGTCCAGGGCGGTCGTCGGCTCATCCATGATGACCAGCTTGGGCTTCAGCGCCAGGGCCAGGGCGATCACCAGGCGCTGGCGCATGCCGCCGGAGAACTGGTGGGGATAATCGCGCAGCCGATCGGGGGAGATACCCACCAGGCGCAACAGGCCGGCGCTGCGCTCCGCCACCTCGGCCCTGTTGGTGATGCCGTGGGCGCGGAACATGTCGCGGAACTGGTCGGACAGGCGCAGCACGGGGTTCAGGGCGTTCATGGCGCTCTGCAGCACCACGCTGACCTCGCGCCAGCGCCACTGCCGCAACTCCTTCGGCGTCAGCGCCAGCACGTCGGTGTCGGCCAGGGTGACGCTGCCGCCGGTGACGTGGGCCGGCGGGCGGTGCAGGCGGGCGATGGCGAAGGCCAGCGTGCTCTTGCCCGATCCGGACTCGCCGGCCAGCCCCATGACCTCGCCGGCGCCCAGGTCGAAGGACACGCCGTCCACGGCGCGGGTGGCGCCTTGCGGTGTCGCGTAATCGACCGTCAGGCCGCGAACCTGAAGCAGGGGCGCGCTCATGCCATCGCCCGCAGCTTTAGGCGCAGGGTGCGCAGGCGGGGGTTGGCGACCTCATCCATGGCGAAGTTGATCAGCGACAGGCCGCTGCCGAACAGCACCAGGGCCAGGCAGGGGCAGGCGACCTCCCACCAGGCGCCCACCTGCAGGGCCGACGTGGTTTGGGCGTTGTACAGCATGGTGCCCCAGGAGACTTTCAGCGCGTCGCCCAACCCCAAGAACTCCAGGGTCGCCTCCGTCACCACGGCGTACAGCACGCTGCCGATGAGGTTGAAGCCGATGATGGATACCAGGTTGGGCAGCAGTTCGCAGGCCAGGATGCGCCAGGTGGGCTCACCCAGCAGCTCGGCGGCGTGGATGTAGTCGCGGCTGCGCAGGCCCTGGGTCTGGGCGCGGGTGACGCGCGCACCCCAGCCCCAGGCGGTGCCGGCGATGATCAGGGCAATGGTGGCGGGGCTGGCGGCCCCGATGAAGGCCGCCAGCACCAGCATCAGGGGCAGGTTGGGGATGACCAGCACCACATTGGTGATCAGGTTCAGCGCCTCATCCACCCGGCCGCCCAGGTAGCCGGCGGTCACCCCCACGACGGTGCCGATGGCGGTGATCATCAGGCCGGCCGACAGGCCCACCAGCAGCGAGGTGCGGGTGCCGTGGATGGTCTGGGCCAGCACGTCGCGGCCCATGCGGGTGGTGCCCATGAGGTGCGTGGCGCTGGGCGCCTCATGCGGGCGGCCCACGCGCTGGTTGGGGCCGGCGGGCGCCACCAGCGGCCCGAACACCGCCAGCGCCAGGAAGAACGCCACGATGCCGGCGCCGATGCTGGCCTTGCGGTTGGCGAGAAGCGAGGTGAAGAAGGCGCGCATGGCGCTCAGGCCCTCCGCAGGCGGGGATCCAGGGCCAGGCACAGCAGATCCGCCGCGAAGTTCGCCGTCAGCATGGCCAGCGTCATGAGCATGAGCTGGCCCTGGATCAGGGGATAGTCGCGGGCGGTGATGCCCTGGTACAGGGTGTAGCCCAAGCCCGGATAGTTGAAGACGATTTCGGTGATCAGCGCCCCACCGAAGGTGGCGCCCAGGGTCATGGCGAAACTGGTGACGGTGGGCAGCAGGGCGTTGCGCGCGGCATAGGCGGTGCGCACGCGCCCGTCCGACAGGCCCTTGGCCGTGGCCAGGGTGATGTAGTCCTCGCCCAGCAGGTTGATCATGCTGTTGCGCATGGTGACCAAGTAGCCGCCGATCTGGGCCACCACCAGGGTCAGGATGGGCAGGGCCGCGTGCACCAGCACGCTGCCGATGAAGGCCAGGGTGAAGCCGGGGTCCAGCTCCGGCGCCCAGGCGTAGCCGGTGGGCAGCCACTTCAGCCGGATGCTCAGCACGAACAGCGCGACCAGCGAGGTCACCAGCGGCGGCACCGCCTGGATCATCAGCGCCGCCGGCGCGCCGAAACTGTCGAAGGCCCCGCCCCGCCGCCAGGCGGCGCGGATGCCCAGCGCCGACCCCAGCAGGAAGGCGATGAGGGAGGATGTCAGGACCAGCAGCAGCGTCCAGGGCAGGGCTTGCATCAGCACGGCGTTGACTGTCAGCGGGTGGAAGCGCACCGACAGGCCCAGGTCGAAGGTGAAGACGCTGGCCAGATACCGGCCGAACTGCACCGGCCAGGGCCCGTCGACGAAGCCGAAGGTGGCCTTCAGCGCCTCCAGGCTTTCCGGCGGCAGCACGGTCCCCGCCTGGGCGAACATGATGTCGACCGGGTTGCCGGGCATGAGCCGCGGCAGCAGGAAGTTGAAGATCGCGGCCACGACGAAGGCAACGACATAGAACCCGGCCCGGCGGAGCAGGAAGGACATGGGATATCAGCCTTGGCCTTGAGTGTCTGAGGGACCGCCCGAAAGCGTCCAGTCATCTGACGAGGGGCGGCGGGATCACCCGCCGCCGGCGGAGGGGATGGGCGGTGCCGCCGCTGCGGCCTGGCCCTTCACCGGTTCCAGCGCCAGCAGGTGCAGCAGGCGTTCGGGTGTGCCGTCGAAGACGTCGGGTCGGGCCACGGGGTTGTCGGCATTGAACCAGCCCTTGAAGCGGCGGGTGTTGTATTCGTACCAGGTGGGGTTGCTGAACAGCGGCACGTAGGGGCTGTTGGCCGCCACGATCATCTGCACCTTGTCCATGGCGCGGCGCTGCTCCGTCGGGTCGATGGTGGCCACGAAGGCGTCCAGCGCGCTGTCCAGGTCGGGGTCGGTGAAGCGGGTGGGGGCGAAGCGCGTCTTGCCGCTGTAGCGGGAATGGAAGCCGGTGTCGAAGCTGCGGTAGGGCGTTTCCCCCGGGAACAGGCCATTGATGGCCATGTCGTAATCGCCGCTGATCAGCTTCTGCGCCCAGGACGCCGGCTCCACGGTGGAAACGCGCACGTTCAGGCCCAGGGCGTTCAGGCTTTCCGCCACCAGCTGGGTGGAATTGACCCAGTCGGTCCAGCCGGTGGGCACCAGGATGTCGAAGGCGATGGGGCTGCCGTCGGCATTGTCGATATAGCCGTCACCGTTGACGTCGCGGAAACCGCTCTCCGCCAGCAGGGCCTGGGCGCCGTTCTTGTCGAAATGGGCATAGCGGCCGTACTGGCGCTCGGCTTCCGGGTTCACCCAGTCCTGATAGGTGCGGCCGATGCCGCTGGCATACTCGTTGACCTCGGGATAGCCATAGCCGGCGATGTCCACGATGGCGCGCCGGTCCACCGCCATGCTGACGGCACGGCGGAAATTGACGTTGCGGAAGGCGGCGCGGTTGCCGCGCGAAGGGCTGTTCAGGTTGATGTCGATGGCGACCGTGCCGCCCGGCGGGAACCAATAGCGGTGGTGCTTGGGATCGGCCGCCACATAGGTGCGCTCGATATCCGGCAGGAAGGCGCCGAACCAGTCCAGCCGCCCTTCGGCGGCGGCGGTCAGCAGCTGCTCGTTGTTGCGCACCTGGGGGAAGCTCATGCAGTCGACCTTCAGGTCGGCGCCGTCCCAGTAGTTGGGGTTGCGGCACTGCACGTAGACCTGGGGGGTGAAGCGCTTCACCTCCGTCATCGGGCCGGTGCCCACCGGCGTGTCGTTGGTGAAGGTCACGGGATCCGCGACCTTGGACCAGACATGGCGGGGCACCACCGGCACGCGCACAATCTCGAACACGATGCTGGTGTTCACCTTCTTCAGGGTGAAGACCACGGTGTGGGCATCGACCGCCTCCACCGCCGCGACGCGGTTGCCCATGTCCAGCGTGTCCAGCGCCCGGAACCGGCGCAGCAGGTCGAAGGTGTAGGCGACATCGGCGGCGGTGAAGGGCTGGCCGTCCGACCACTGCACCCCGTCGCGCAGCTTGAAGGTCAGCTTCAACAGGTCGGGGGAGAAGGCGTAGTCCGTGGCCAGGCGGTATTCGGGGCGCCCGCCGTACATGGAATTGAAGACCACCAGCGGCTCATAGATGAACTCGCGCACGCTGGGCAGGCGGCTCGTCTCATTGAACGGATTGAAGTTGCGCACCCAGCCGCTGGACATGGCAGCCAGCACCGTCAGCGTCGCCGGTGCAGCCTGGCCTTCCGGCGCCGCGATGGGCGCGGTCGCTGTCGGCGCCGCCAGCGCCGTGGCGGCCAGGGCCAGGGCAACCCCCGTGATGGAAACGAAACGTCGGATCAAGGCCGTCCCCAAAGGTACTGAAGCTCCCGGACTGGAGCGCCGCTGGACTCTAATCGGTCTCTGGCGCCCCGTCCCGCCTTTCACTGTCGCCGCCCGGGCCGCCCCAGGCCAGGGCGCAAACTCGTCAGTTTCGTCAGAGCGCCGTTTACGCCAGCTGGGCTGCCAGGTCGCGGGCGGCCGCGGCCACGTCGTCGATCAGGCCGCCGGGGGTGCCGTGGGCGGGCACGGCCGTGCGGGTCAGGCGCGCCAGGCTGTCGGGCGTCAGGGGGCGGGCGGCAGCCGCGATGGGCCGCCACTCGTCCACATCGCCATGGCTGGACAGGCAGATGTCGATGCCCGAGGCCAGCACGGCGGCGCAGCGCTGGGCCAGGGTGCCGGCCAGCGCCTCCATATAGATGCAGTCGGAAATCAGCACGCCGCCGAAGCCGATGCGGCCGCGGATCACCTGCTCCACCACCAAAGGGGAGATGGAGGCGGGGCGGGCGGTGTCCACCGCGCTGAACACGATGTGCGCCACCATGGCCCAGGGGCCCGGACCCTGTATCGCCCCTTGGGCCAGCCGGCGGAAGGGCAGGAAGTCGCTGTCGGCCAGGGTGTCCAGGTCGGTATCCACCACCGGCAGGCGCTCGTGGCTGTCCACCATGGCGCGGCCGTGGCCGGGGATGTGCTTGATGATGGGGGTGACGCCGGCGGCGATCATGCCGGCCATGAAGGCGCCGGCCAGTTCCGCCACCTCGCCCGGCTTGTCGCTGAAGGCGCGGTCGCCGATGACCTCATGGCTGCCCGGCACGGGCACGTCGGCCAGGGGGGCGCAATCGACGGATATGCCATGCTGGCGCAACAGGCTGCCGATGGCCGCGCCATCCAGATGGGCCGCCGCCAGCCCGGCCGCGCGGTCGCGGCGATACAGGGCGCCGATACGGGCGGGTGGGGGGAAGGCCGGCCACACCGGCGGGTCCATGCGCTGGTGCTGCCCGCCCTCATGGTCGATCAGGATAGGGGCGTCGGCGCGGCCCACGGCGTCGCGGAAATCGTCGCACAGGCGGCGCAGCTGATCGGGTGTACCGCAGTTGCGCTTGAACAGGATCAGGCCCAGCGGGTCGGCATCGCGGAAGAAGGCCTTCTGGTCGGCCGTCATCTCCAGCCCCGGCACCCCGAAGACGACGGCGAGCGGCGGTTGGCGGATGCTTACGGTCATGGGACGTCACCTTTTCTGATGCTGGTTCTGATGCTGGGCGCGGGTGTGGCCGGGCCCGCGGCGCGGGCGGGGCGCCGGAAGCGGTGGGGGGCGGAAAATCGAGGAAATCCGCGCCTCGGCGGGCCGGTCGCGGTCCCTGGCAGGGGAGCCCGGGCAGGCCCTGGCGATCAAGGCCCGCTTTGCGGATTGACGAAATTGACGGTATGCTCGCAGCCGTGCGCCGGTAAAGCCGATTTAAAAACAGTGATGTCGGTGGATTTGGATGTATTCCTGTCCCCATCAAAAAACAGGGGGTGATCGGGGTGGTCGGGTTTGAGAGGTGGGCTATCAAGGCGCCGGCCAGCCTCGTCACGCTTGCGGTGCTGCTCTGCCTGTCGCTGATGACGGCGCTGTACGCCGTCATGGATCGCACCGACACGGCCGTGGCCACCGCCCGCGACATGGCCGCCCATGATCTCGGCATCCTGTACGAATCCGCGCGCGACCAGAGTGCCGCCTTCTCCAGCACCAGCTTCATCGGCTACAGCGTGGGCCGTTATTACGGCTTCGCCTCCGCCTTCGCGCAGATTTCCCCCAATCCCGAGCGGGCCGCCGCCCTATTGCGTACCGCCTTCGCGCAGGGCGACGCGCAGCAGCAGGGCGCCTCTTCCGCGCTCGCCCCCTATATGGCTGTGCACGACCGCTTCCACGCCAGCTTCGTGGACATGATCGGCTCGTCCGTCTTCAACGACCTCTACCTCATCGACCGCCTGGGCCGCGTGGTCTACAGCCTGCGCAAGGACGGCGCATTCGGCCAGGACCTGAACGACGCCCGCGCCCGCGACACCCCGCTGGGCGAGGTGTTCCGCGAGATCATGGCCCGGCTGCAGAAGGTGGACGACCCCACCCAGGTGCTGGTGGTGACGCCGCCCAAGGATCTGGATGGCGCCACCGCCAGCGATGGTCCGGAGGGAATAGGCATGCTGGTGGCCCGGCCGGTGGTGCGCCATGGCTCGGTGGAGGGTGTCGTGGCCTTCCGTCTGCCGCTGGCCACGGTGGACCGCCGCCTGGGCACCCTGGCGCGCCAGGGTGTCGGCTTTACGCTGATCGATGCCGGCGGGCACCCGGCGGACCAGCCGGCGTCGGCCCGTGGCCTGTCTCCTTATGGTGTGTACGGCGTGCCCGGATCGCCGTGGCAGTTCCAGGTGCTGTCCAGCGGCTGGGCCCTGTCGGGCTGGCTGGGCTGGTGGACCTGGGGCCTGACCCTGGTGAGCGCCGCCGCCGGTGGCTGGACCTGGCGCCAGTCCCGCCGCGCCGTGCCCAAGGCCCCTGCGGTGACTCAGGCGCTGGTTCCCGTGACGCCGCCCGTCGTGGTGCCAGCCCCCGTCACCCCGCCGCCCGTGGTCGCCGCCGTCGCGCCGGTCCCCGAACCGGTGCTGGAGGCGGCAATGCCGGCGCCCGCCCCGGTGCTGGAGGTCGAGCCTGCCAACGACCTGGACGCCAATGAGGAGTTCCGCCGCTGCATCGTCGACGTCATGACCCTGGCGCTGGACTTCTGGCACCACGCCAAGCGCAAGGGGAAGATCGAGCTGGCGGAGGAAAGCGGGCTGTGGCGCGTCTACATGGATCGCAGCTCGCTGCAGACCCGCACGCTGGACAAATATCTGCTGGTGGAAACGCTGCCCCGCAACCCCCGCTGGCGCGACGTGGTGCGCACGGCGGAATTCGTGCTGCGGCATTGTCCCGACGCGGGTGTGGAGCGGGAGGGGGTGCGCGAGGCCCTGGGCCGGCTGAAACAGCACCTGCGGCATGCCGAGCGCATATAGCGTCGCCCAATCCGCCGCCCAGTCCATAAGTAATACATTGTAATGTTACAGATTTCGCCGGCGCCGACAGTCAAAATCCCCGATTTTGCCGTCATTTTCGACATTCTGCCGGAACCAGCCTTTCGCCCCCGCCCCCCTCTCATGCCTGATATGCCGGAACGCACGGTCACCCCGGGTTGCCCCGGTGGGCTCCCCAATCGGGCAAGAGGGGGTTGGCGGTGTCTGGTTCCAGGCGTGGCGCCGTCGGTTGGGTCCGATGGTTGGCCGCGCCGGTAAACACAAAAGTGGGCCAGAGGAGGGTTTGATGGGTTTTGGGAGAAAGATGCTGCGCGGTTCCGCCAGCGTGGTGGCGGTGCTGGCCATGTCGGCCACGGCCTATGCGGCCGACGCGCCCGCCCCGGCGGCGGACTCCAGCCTTGATGAAATCGTGGTGACGGGCTTCCGCAAGTCCATTCAGGACAGCATCGATGTGAAGCGCGACAAGACAGCCGTGGTCGATGTGGTCAGCGCGGAAGACATCGGCAAGCTGCCCGACAAGAACGTGGCCGACGCGCTGCAGCGCGTGCCCGGCGTCATGATCCAGTCCGCCGCCTCGGGCGAAGGCGGCTTCGACGAGGCCGACCGCGTCAGCATTCGCGGCTCCAGCCCCTCGCTGACCAACACCACCATCAACGGCCATGGCGTGGCCACCGGCGACTGGTTCCTGCTGGACCAGTTCTCCACCGTTGGCCGCTCGGTCAGCTTCTCGCTGCTGCCGTCGGAAATCGTCGATAAGACCCTGGTCTACAAGAGCCAGCAGGCCGACCTGGTCGAGGGCGGCGTCGCCGGCTCCATCGACATCCTGACCCGCAAGCCGCTGGACTTTAAGGACAACTTCACCGCCGCCGCCGATATCGAGGGCGTCTACGGTGACATGGCCGAGAAGGTGTCGCCGCAGTTCAATGGCCTGGTGTCCTGGAAGAACAAGTCCAACACCTTTGGCGTCCTGGCGCAGGCCTTCTATGAGGAACGCGACGTCCAGCGCGAGGGCCAGGAAGTCCTGGGCTATTCGCAGTTCGCCGCCACCGACGCCGCCGTCAAGGCGCACCCGGAACTGAACGGCGTCTATTACCCTACCCTGATCGGTTCCGCCCTGTTCCAGCAGAAGCGCAAGCGCATGGGCGGCGACATCGACGTGGAGTTCACGCCGACCGACAAGCTGACGGTGGACATCAACGGCTTCTACTCGCACATGGACGCCGATAACTCCAACCGCAACTTCATGTACTGGGGGTCCAGCATCTTCTCGACGCAGCAGGCGGTGCCCACCGCCTACACCGTCAAGAACAACACCCTGACCTCGGCCACCACGCCGTCGGTGACCAACGCCATCGTCTACGACCAGATCTCTCGCCCCGGCGCCTCGGCCGAGACGTCCTACATCGACGCCGATGTGACCTACCAGGCGACCGACCGCCTGAGCTTCACCGGCAAGGTCGGCTACACCTATGGCCTGGGCGACACGCCCAGCGAGCCGGCGTATGAGGCGGTGGCCGCCTCGTCCGCCAGCTACGCCCTGAACGGCCTGTCGGCCCCCGCCACCGTCAATTTCGGCATTCCCACCGGCACCCAGAACGGCAATTACGCCACCGGCTGGGCCTGGACCGACGTGCTGACCGCCGTGGACCAGGAGTATTACGGCCAGCTGGACGCCAAGTACGACGTCAAGTCCGGCATATGGGACTCGGTGAAGGCCGGCGTGCGCGTCAGCGCCCACCAGCGCAACACCCAGTTCAAGGTCGATGGCGGCTGCTGCGCCAACGGTGGCTGGGGCGTGGCCACGCCCTCGTCCAGCGGCACCTATCCCGCCGGCTTCGGTTCCAACCTGGGCGGTCCCGTCCTCACCAACATCTGGACCCTGTCGAACGACCAGATCGCCGCCTTCTTCAATTCCTACGGCATCGGCAACGCCGACCCCATCAACGGCGCCGACGGCACCTCACGCTATTACTGGCCGGGTTCGTTCAAGGTGTCGGAGACCGACAGCGCCGCCTATGTCATGGCCAATGTCGGCGGCGCCGGCTGGTCGGGCAACTTCGGCGTCCGCTTCGTCGATACCAACCTGACCAGCCTGGTGTACTTCGCCTCCACCGCCGGGGCGCCGGGGGCCATCAACACCTCCGCCTTCGGCCCCTACGTGCCGACCAACATCAGCCACGACTACGTCAACGTGCTGCCCAGCGCCAATCTGAAGCTGGAGGTGACGGACGACGTGGTGGCCCACCTGGCGGTGGCCAAGACCATGGCGCGGCCCGACTACAGCGCGCTGGGCGGTTCGGTCAGCCTGAACGACGTGGCCTCCTCCGGCTCGGGTGGCAACCCCGACCTGAAGCCCATCGAGTCCACCAACTACGACGCGTCGCTGGAATGGTACTACGGCCCGCAGTCCCTGCTGTCGTTCGCCGTGTTCTACAACGACATGAACTCGTACGTGACCTACGGCGTCACGCCGCAGACCTTCTATTCCGACTTCTACAAGGCCAACCACACCTACCAGGTGACCCATCCGTTCAACACCTCGGCCAAGAACCGCGGCTTTGAACTGGCGATCCAGCAGCCGATCTACGGCGGCTTCGGCGTCCAGGCCAACTACACCTACGCCTACGGCACCGAGGAGAGTGGCGCGCCCATGATCGGCAACTCCCGTCACACCTACAACCTGACGGGTTATTACGAGAACGACTGGATCAGCGCCCACCTGTCCTACACCTTCCGCTCGCACTTCGTGGTGGGCTTGGATCGCAGCACCCTGGAAAACCAGGATGACTTCGGCACCCTGGACGCGTCGGTCAACATACCGGTCAATGACTACCTCAGCCTGACCTTCTCGGCCCTGAACATCACGGACGAGCTGATGAAGTACTACGCCAACAACACTGACCAGCCGCGTGCCATCTACGACAACGGCCGTCAGTACTACTTCGGCGCCCACTTCAAGTACTGAGGTTCATGAGTGTGTGGCGGCCGGCCCAGGGGACGTTCCCCTGATCCCTGGCCGCCGCCAGTGCCCCGTCGGCTGGTTCGTCACGGACGGCGGGTTGTTTCCGTGAGGGCGTACTTTCTTTGGATTGTGCTCTCGATCTCCCCGAACTTGGAAAGGCCCGGGCGTCCGTCCGGGCCCCTTTTTCCCGGGGTTGGAGTTTCGCGGGATGAGGCGTCCCGCCGCTTGCCCGCTACCGGGGGCGGCGTGCTTTAGTCGGGTTGAATGCCGAAACGGTGCCCCAGGGTGCCGGGAAATGAGGAAGAGGCGTGGGCGGTTCGATGGTGGGAAATGGGGCGCCAGCCGGTGCGACGCCGGGAACGGCAAACGTGACGCGGCTCACCTTGCTGGCCCCGCTGGACGGATGGGCGACCCCGCTGGACGAGGTGCCCGATCCCGTCTTCGCCCAGCGCATGATGGGGGAGGGGCTGGCGCTGGACCCGACGGGCGCCACGCTGCGGGCCCCGTGCGACGGCGTGGTGCTGACCGTCCACCGCGCGCGCCACGCCGTGACCTTGCGCGCCGACTGCGGCGTGGAAATCCTGATGCATGTGGGGCTGGAGACCGTGGCCCTGGGCGGCCGGGGCTTCACCGTCCATGTGGCCGAGGGCGCGCTGGTGCGGGCCGGCGATGCCCTGATCGACTTCGACATGGACCTGCTGGCCAGGGAAGCCAAAAGCCTGCTGACCCCGCTGATCGTCGCCGGCGGCCCCGCCGCCACGGTGGTGGAGGTCAGGACCGGCGCGCCGGTGCGCGCGGGCGAGGTGCTGCTGACCCTGCTGGTGCAGGGCGACGGCGCTGCCAGTGCCGCCACCGGGGAACGCACCCAGAGTGCGGAACAATCAGTGGTGCTGCCCCTGGTGCATGGCCTGCACGCCCGGCCCTCCGCCGTGCTGGCCGCCGCCGCCAAGCCTTATGCCGCCAGCGTCTTCCTGGCGGCGCAAGGCCGCCGCGCCAATGCCAAGAGTGCCGTAGCCGCCATGTCGCTGGGCCTGCGCCATGGCGACGCCCTGACCGTGCTGGCGGAGGGGGAGGACGCCGCCGCCGCCGTCGCCGCCGTCGCCGCCGCGATATCCGCCGGCCTGGGCGAGGCACCGGTTCCCCTTGCCGAAGCGCTGCCCGTGCCCTCGCTGCCCAGCGCCGCTGTGCCGCCGCACGACGAACCGCCGGTGCTGGAGGCCCAGCCGCCCTTCGCCCCGGGTGAGACGGCCGTCATCCGCGCCGTCACCGCCGCCCCGGGCCTGGCGCTGGGCCGCGCCTTCCGCTTGCAGGAAGAGGAAGTGGAGGTGCCTGCCAGCGGCCTGGGCGCCGATGCCGAGCGGCAGGCCCTTGCCAACGCCCTGGATCGCGTGCGCGCCCGTCTGGCCGCCGCCGTGGCCCACGCGGAAGAGATGCGCCAGACCCAGCGCCGCGACATCTTCCAGGCGCACCTGGCCATCCTGGATGATCCCGACCTTTTGGACGAGGCGCAGGCTGCCATTGCCGGTGGCGAAGCCGCGGGGAGTGCCTGGCGCGGTGCCACCGACCGGTCCGCCGCTGCCCTGCGCGCCCTGGGCAACCCGCGCATGGCGGAGCGCGCGGCCGACCTGATCGACCTGCGCCGCCAGGTCATGCTGGCCCTGGCCGGGCGGGAGCCGCAGCCGGTGATCCTGCCCCAAGGCGCCATCCTGGTGGCGGAAGAGCTGATGCCCAGCCAGCTCAGCAACCTGGACGCCGGCCGCCTGGCCGGCTTCTGCACCGCGCGCGGCGGACCCACCAGCCATGTGGCCATCCTGGCGGCCTCCATGGGCGTGCCGGCCCTGGTGGCGGGCGGGGCGGCCGTGCTGCGCATCCCCGATGACGCCCCGCTGATCCTGGACGCCGATCGCGGCCTGCTGCATGTGCAGCCGCCGGCCGACGACCTGGCCAAGCTGGAGCGCGAGACGGCACGGCGCAAGGTGCTGGCCGAGGCCAACCTGAAGGCGGCGGCCGCCGACTGCGTCATGGCCGATGGCACCCGCATCGAAGTCTACACCAATGTCGGCAAGGTGGCCGACGCGGTGAAGGGGGTGGCCAAGGGGGCGGAAGGCTGCGGCCTGCTGCGCACCGAGTTCCTGTTCCTGGACCGGCAGACGGCGCCCGATGAGGATGAGCAGGCGGCCCAGTACCAGGCGGTGGCCACGGCGCTGCAGGGCCGGCCGTTGATCATCCGCACCCTGGACGTGGGCGGGGACAAGCCCTTGCCCTACCTCCCCCTGCCGCGGGAGGAGAACCCCATCCTGGGCCTGCGCGGCGTGCGCATCGGCCTGCGCCGGCCGGAGATTTTGCGCACCCAGTTGCGCGCCATCCTGCGTGTCCGCCCGGTGGGCCAGTGCCGCATCATGGTGCCCATGGTCGCCACCCTGGATGAGGTGCGGGCCGTGCGCGACATGCTGGACCATGAGCGCGAGGCCCTGGGCCACGCCCCGCCGGTGCAGCTGGGCGTCATGGTGGAAACGCCGGCGGCGGCGGTGACTGCCGACCAGCTGGCCACCGAGGCCGATTTCCTGTCCATCGGCACCAACGACCTGACGCAGTACGTGCTGGCCATGGACCGGGGCAACCCCGACCTGGCCGCCCGGCTGGACGCCCTGCACCCCGCCGTGCTGCGCCTCATCCGCCAGACGGCGGAGGGGGCGGCCAAGCATGGCCGCTGGGTGGGTGTGTGCGGCGCCCTGGCCTCCGACCCCGCCGCCGCGCCGCTGCTGGTGGGCCTGGGCGTGACGGAGCTGTCGGCCACCCCGCCCACCATCCCGGACATCAAGGCGGCCCTGCGCCCGCTGGACAAGGCCGCCTGCGTGGCGCTCGCCACCGAGGCCCTGGCGCAGGAGTCCGCCGCCGCCGTGCGCAGCCTGCTGGCCCGCGCCGGTCTTACCGTCGCCATCACCGAGGGAGCCGCCTGATGCGCGACCGCTTCGCCCTGATACAGCAACTGGGCCGCGCCCTCATGCTGCCCATCGCCGTGCTGCCGGTGGCCGGCCTGCTGCTGCGCATGGGGCAGCCCGATCTGCTGGGCATTCCCTTCATCGCCGCCGCCGGCGAGGCCATCTTCACCAACCTGGGCCTGGTCTTCGCCATCGGCGTGGCGGTGGGCCTGGCGCGGGAGAACAACGGCGCCGCCGGCCTGGCCGGCGTGGTGGGCTTCCTGGTGGCGACCCAGGGGGCGCAGGCCCTGGTGCGCGTGCCGCCGGAGGTGGTGGCCGGCCTCACCGGAACGGCGCTGGACGCCGCCGCCACCAGCTACAAGATCAAGGCGGTGGCCAAGATCGGCGTTCCGGCCGGCATCCTGTCCGGCCTGCTGGCCGGGGGCCTCTACAACCGCTACAGCGAATTGAAGCTGCCGGAGTTCCTGTCCTTCTTCGGCGGCCGGCGCTTCGTGCCCATCGCCACCGGCTTCGCCGGGCTGGGCCTGGCGCTCATCTTCGGTTTCGGCTGGCCGGTGCTGGAGGCGGGCCTGGACGGGCTCAGCCGCGCCGTGCTGTCGGCCGGCGACGTCGGCCTGTTCCTCTATGGCCTGCTGAACCGGGTGCTGATCATCACCGGCCTGCACCACATCCTGAACAATGTCGCCTGGTTCATCCTGGGCGACTATCACGGGGCCACGGGCGATCTGAAGCGCTTCTTCGCCGGCGACCCCACGGCCGGCGGTTTCATGGCCGGCTATTTCCCCGTCATGATGTTCGGCCTGCCGGCGGCCTGCCTGGCCATGTATCGCGCGGCAAAGCCGGAACGGCGAGCGGCCATCGGCGGCATGCTGCTGTCCATGGCGCTGACCGCCTTCCTGACCGGCGTGACCGAGCCCATCGAGTTCACCTTTATGTTCGTGGCGCCGCCGCTGTACGCCCTGCACGCCGTGCTGACGGGCCTGGCCATGGTGGTGATGGACGTGCTGGGGGTGAAGCTGGGCTTCACCTTCTCCGCCGGGCTGGTCGACTACATCGTCAATTTCGGCAAGGCGACGCGGCCCCTGCTGCTGCTGCCCGTGGGCGCTGCCTACTTCGCCGTCTATTACGCCGCCTTCGCCTTCGTCATCCGCCGCTTCAACCTGAAGACCCTGGGGCGGGAGGACGCGCCGGTGGCGGTCGTATCCACCCAAGCGCTGGCCGAGCAGGGCCGGGGCGGCGGCTTCGTCGTCGCCTTGGGCGGCGCCGGCAACATCCGCACCGTGGACGCCTGCACCACCCGCCTGCGCCTGGTGCTGGCCGACAACCGCGCGGTGGATGAGGCGGCGCTGACGGCCCTGGGTTCCCGCGGTGTGGTCCGCCCCAACGCCACCGCCTTGCAGGTGGTGCTGGGCCCCGTGGCCGACCAGGTGGCGGGCGAGATCCGCAAGGCCCTGACCCATCTGCCGGCGGGCGGCGCGCTTGCCGTCGCCGTTGCGGTGAAGGAACCGGTGCCGGTCGCCGCTCCGGCCCCCTTGCCCGATGTCGCCGCCGTGCTGGCGGCCCTGGGCGGCACGGCCAACGTCCAGGCGGTGGAGGCCCGCGCCACCCGCCTGTTGCTGGGTATCGCCGACGCCGCCGGTGTGGACGAGGGGCGCTTGCTGTCCCTGGGCCTGCGCGGTGTGGCCCGGGTCGGCGCCGGCCGCCTGCACCTGCTGCTGGGGGGCCCCGCCGCCCCGCTGGCTGATGCCCTGACCCACGCCATGGCCAGGGGCTGACGGCCCAACCCCATCCACGGTTCCGCTTTCCTCAGGGGCACTTACCCATGCGATTGAAGGCCTTGCTTGTCTCCGGCGTGACCCTGATGGCCGCCAGCGTCGGTTCCGCCGCCTACGCCCAGCAGGCGGCGCTCATGCCCCTGCCGGCGGCCATGAGCGCGGGCACGGGGCAGTTGTTGGTGGATGGCGGCTTCACCGTGGCGCTGGCGGGGCCCGCCGACCCGCACTTGACCGTGGCGGCCCACACCCTGATCCAGCGCCTGTCGGCCAAGACCGGGCAGTTCCTGGCCGGCGCGCCGGTGGCGAAAGGCGCCACCCTGACGCTGACCGTCACGGGCGTCAGCGCCGCCGTGCCGGCGCCCCAGGAGGATGAGGCCTACACCCTGACGGTGACGCCAACCGGCGCCAGCATCACGGCCGCGACATCCATCGGCATCAACCGGGGCATTGCCACCTTCGCCCAGCTGGTGGTCAACGGGCCCCAGGGCTGGGCCGTGCCGGCGGTGACCATCCATGACCAGCCGCGTTTCCCCTGGCGCGGCCTGCTGCTGGACGTATCGCGCCACTTCGTGCCCATCGCCACGGTGGAACGCACCATCGACCTGATGCAGGCGGTGAAGCTGAACGTGCTGCACTGGCACCTCAGCGACAACCAGGGCTTCCGCGTGGAAAGCAAGGTCTTCCCCAAGCTGCACCAGTTGGGGTCGGACGGCGACTTCTACACCCAGGACCAGGTGCGCCAGGTCGTCCGCTACGCCGCCGATCGGGGCATCCGCGTGGTGCCGGAATTCGACATGCCCGGCCACACCACCGCCTGGCTGGTGGGCTATCCGGACCTGGCCAGCGCGCCCGGCCCCTACGCCATCGAGCGGCACTGGGGCGTCTTCGATCCCGCGCTGGACCCGACGCGCGACAGCACGTATCAGTTCCTGGATCGTCTCGTTGGCGAAATGACCGCGTTGTTCCCCGATCCTTACTTCCACATCGGCGGGGATGAGGTGAACGGCGAACAGTGGAAGGCCAGCCCCGCCGTCCAGGCCTATATGAAGGCTCATGGCCTGACGGACACTGCCGCCTTGCAGGCCCTGTTCACCACCAAGGTACAGGCCATCGTCGCCCGCCACGGCAAACATGCCATCGGCTGGGATGAGATCATGGACGGCGACATGCCCAAGGACGTGGTGGTGCAGTCCTGGCGGGATACGGAATCGCTGAAGAAGGCGGCGCTGGCCGGCCACGCCGGCATCCTGTCCGCCCCCTATTACCTGGATTTGAGCTGGCCGGCCGGCCGCCACTACGCTGCCGATCCTATGCCGGAGAACCTGCCGGCGGGGTTGGAAGGCCTTATCCTGGGCGGTGAGGCCTGCGCCTGGAGCGAGCGGCTGTCACCGGAGAACCTGGACATCCGCCTATGGCCCCGCGCCGCCGTGGTGGCGGAAAAGCTGTGGTCGCCCAAGGATATGACGGCCGATGTCCCGGCCATGTACGCGCGTCTGGACCGTGTGGCCGATGACTTGGCCTTTGCCGGCTCGCGGCACAGGGCGGCGAATGAGGCCATGCTGGCCCGGGTGGCGGGGCCGGCGGGGGGTGGCGCCCTGTGGCCCCTGGCTCAGGCGGTGGAGCCGCTGAAGGACTATAACCGCTCCACCCAGCGGCCGGACGCCGTGCAGTCCACGCCCCTGAACCGCCTGGTGGACGCGATCCCGGCGGAAAGCGCCGTGGCGCGGGAGTTTGGGCTGGCAGTGGACCGTCTCATCGCCCAGCCCGGCGACACCATCGCCCGGACGCAGGTGCGGGGCCTGCTGGAGCGGTGGCAGACGGCGGAGACATTGCTGGCCCCCTACCGCCAGGCCACGCCGTTGCTGGCGGAACTGGCCGGGCCGGCGGCCAAGCTGACCCGCCTGGCCGCGGCGGGGCTGGCCGCCGCCGACGCCGTGGCCACGGGCAAGCCCCTGGCCGACCGCGCCGCGGCGGACAAGGCGCTGGCGGAGGCGGTTGAACCTGGCGCCGAGTTGGAGTTCGCCATCCTGCCGGCGGTGGCCAAGCTGGTGAAGGCTGCGCGCTAATGCTCCATCCCCGGGATGCCCGGCACGGCGTCCGCCAGGAAGTCGATCAGCAGGCGGACGCGGGCGATGCCCGCCCGTTCCGGCACGATCAGCATGTTGAAGGGCACCGGCGGCGGACTATGGCCGGGCAGGACGATCTCCACCCGGCCATCGGCCAGCAGGTCATCCACCAGCCAATGGTGGGTGGGGCCGATGCCCCGGCCGGCCGCCAGCGCCTCGCGCGCGCCCAGGCCATGGTCGACGCGGAAGCGTCCGCCCGCCGGCACCTCCGTCAGGCGGCCATCGGGTCCGTGCAGCACCAGGGTGTCGCTGCCGGACACGTTGGACATGCGGACGATGTCATGGCCTGCCAGGTCCTGCGGCCGGGTGGGCCGGCCCCGCCGCGCCAGATAGCCCGGCGAGGCCATCAGCGATCGGCGTGAACGGCCCAGGGGCTTCAGCTTCAGGGTACTGTCGGTCAGTGGGCCGAGGCGCAGCGCGATGTCCACGCCTTCCCGCACTAGATCTACTCGCTCATCCGTCAGGTTCAGGTCGATGCCGATGTCCGGGTGACGATCCTGGAAGGCGAACAGCAGGCGGCTGATATGGCGCACGCCCAGGGCCGCCGTGCAGGATAGGCGGATGGTGCCGGCCGCGCCCTGCCGGCCACCACGCGCCTCATCCGACGCCTGATCCACCAGTCGCAGGATCTGGACGCACTGGGCGTGATAGCGCGCGCCTTCCTCCGTCGGTGTGACGCGCCGGGTGGTGCGGCTCAAGAGGGGCACGCCCACCGCCTCTTCCAGCTCGCGCAGCTGGCGGGTGACGGTGGACTGGCCCACCCCCAGCTCCCGCGCCACGGCCGACAAATTGCCCCGCTCCGCCACGCGGACGAAAGTGCGCATGCGCTCTAGCGTGACGCCGGACTTATCCATAATTCGGCATGATCTTATGCATTGCCTATCTGTAGCGCATGGATGGGATCAGGTCTACCTGAGGCGTCGGTTCGCTAATCCGGAGCACTGACCCAAATGAACGTCCTCATCGTCTTCGCCCATCCCGATCCCCGGTCCCTGAACGGCGCGTTGCGTGACGTCGCGGTGGCCGAACTCCAGGCCCAGGGCCACACGGTCCAGGTATCCGACCTCCACGCCATGGGCTGGAAGGCCGTGGTCGACCGCGCCGACTTCCCCGACCTTAAGCCTGAGGATCGCCTGGTGCCGGTGCTGGCGTCGCGCGACGGCTACGCCGCCGGTCGGCTGACGGCCGACGTGCTGGCGGAGCAGGAAAAGCTGCGCTGGGCCGACATGCTGATCCTGCAGTTCCCCCTCTGGTGGTTCACCATGCCGGCCATCCTGAAGGGCTGGGTTGATCGCGTGTTCGCCTATGGATTCGCCTATGGCGTGGGCGAACATAGCGACAGGCGCTGGGGCGACCGCTATGGCGAGGGCGTCTTCCAGGGCAAGCGCGCCATGGTCATCACCACCGCCGGCGGCTGGGCGCCGCACTATGGCCCGCGCGGCATCAATGGCCCCATCGACGACCTGCTGTTCCCCATCCACCACGGCATCCTCTACTTCCCGGGCTACGCCGTCCTGCCGCCCTTCGTCCTGTACCAGGCGGATCGGCTGGACGCGGTGGGCTTCGAGCGCGAGGCCGAGCGTTTGCGGGAACGCCTGCGCACCTTGGAGCAGACGGCTCCCATCCCCTATCGGCAGCAGAACGGCGGGGACTACCGGATCCCCAGCATGGAACTGCGGGAGGGATTGGGCGGCGGCGCCACCGGCTTTAGGGTGCATTTGCGAGAGGGGGTCAAAGCCTGATCTTCAGTCGCGCCCCGATCTCCCCCACCAGGCCCCGGCGGAAGACGAGGACGCAGGCGATGAAGACCGCGCCGATGACGGCGGGGACGGGCAGGCCGCTGGTGGCGAGCGCGCTTTCCAGGCCCACGGACAGGAAGGCGCCCACGGCGGGGCCGGCCATGGTGCCGATGCCGCCCAGCAGGGTCATCAGCACCACCTCGCCCGACATCTGCCACTGGACGTCGGTCAGGGTGGCGATCTGGAAGACCAGGGCCTTGGTGCCGCCGGCCAGGCCCGCCAGCGTGGCCGACAGCACGAAGGCGGCCAGCTTGTAACGGTCGACCTCATAGCCCAGCGACCGGGCGCGGGCCTCGTTGTCGCGCACCGCCTTCAGCACCTGGCCGAAGGGCGAATGGACGATGCGGTAAAGCGCCAGGTGGCCCAGGGCCGCGATGGCCAGCACGGCGTAATAGGCGCTGGTGGGCTGGCCAAGGTCGACCAGGCCCAACAAGCGGCCCTGGGGTACCCCCTGGATGCCGTCCTCACCGCCGGTGAAGGGGGCTTGCAGGTACAGGAAGAACAGCATCTGCGCCAGCGCCAGCGTGGTCATGGCGAAATAGATGCCCTGCCTGCGGATGGCCAGCGCGCCCATGGCCAGGCCCAACGCGGCGGCGGCGGCCGTGCCGCCCAGGATGGCCAGCTCCGGCGGCCAGCCCCACACCTTGGCGGCATGGGCGGTGACATAGGCCGCCCCGCCGAAGAAGGCGGCATGCCCAAAGGACAGAAGGCCAGCATAGCCCAGCAGCAGGTTGAAGGCGGCGGCGAACAGGGCGAAGCACAGCGCCTTCATCAGGAAGGCGGGATAGACCACCCAGGGGGCGGCCACCAGCAGCGCCAGGGCGACCAGGGTCAGCAAGGTCAGGGGAGAGAGGCGCATCAGGTCACCCGCCCAAACAGCCCGGCGGGGCGGACCAGCAGCACCAGTGCCATGATGACGAACACCACGATGTTGGCGGCGGGGGGATAGAACACCTTGGTCAGGCCCTCGGCCAAGCCCAGGCCATAGCCGCTGAGGATGGCGCCGGACAGGGACCCCATGCCGCCGATGACCACCACGGCGAAGACGACGATGATCAGGTTGCTGCCCATCAGGGGGTTCGCCTGGTAGACGGGGGCGGCCATGACACCGGCGAAGGCCGCCAACGCCACCGCCACGCCGAAGGTGACGGTGACCAGCAGGGGCACGTTCAGGCCCAGGGCCTGGGCCATGTCCGGCCGTTCCGTCGCCGCGCGCAGGCGGGCGCCCAGCGCGGTGCGCTCAATCGCCAGCCAGGTGGCCAGGCAGACGACGATGGAGGCCGCGACCACCCAGCCGCGGTAGAGCGGCAGGAACATGAAGCCCAGGTTGACGCCCCCTTGCAGCGCCTCCGGCACGGGATAAGGCTGGCCGGAGGAGCCGTAAACCTGCCGGAAGGTGCCCTCCAGCACCAGGGCCAGGCCGAAGGTGGCCAGCAGGCCGTACAGCGGGTCCAGGCCGGCCAGGCGCTTCAGCATCAGCCGCTCCACCCCCATTCCCACCAAGCCCAAGGCCAGGGGCACCAGCAGCAGCGCCGGCCAATAACCAATGTCCAGATATGTCGCCAGGCCCCAGGCGGCGAAGGCCCCCACCATGTAGAAGGCGCCATGGGCGAAGTTGATGATGCCCAGAACGCCGAAGATGACGGCCAGGCCCAGGCTCAGCAGGGCGTAGAAGGCGCCGTTGATGAGGCCCAGCAGCAGCTGTCCCGACAGGACCTGAACGGACATCTCACACCCCCAGGAAGCGGTCCAGCCGGCCGGGGTCGGCAGCCAGCTCGGCGTTGTCGAGACTGTCCACCACCCGGCCGTTTTCCATGACGATATGGCGGTCGGCCACCGTGGCGGCGAAATGCACGTTCTGCTCCACCAGCAGCACGGTGTGGCCCCGGCCCTTCAGGTCGCGAAGGATCGCGCCGATCTGCCGCACGATGACGGGGGCCAGGCCCTCCGTCGGTTCGTCCAGCAACAGCAGGTCGGCACCGGTGCGAAGGGCGCGGGCGATGGCCAGCATTTGCTGCTCCCCGCCCGACAGCTTGGTGCCGGGGCTGGCGCGGCGTTCCTTCAGGCGCGGGAACAGCGCGTCGATCTCACCATCGCTCAAGGCGCCCGCCCGCGCGCGCGGCGGCAGGGCCAGGTTCTCCGCCACCGACAGGCTGGCGAAGATGCCCCGGTCGTCGGGGACGTAGCCGATGCCGGCGCGGGCGATGCGGTGCGGCGGCAGGCTGATCAACTGCCGGCCTCTCAATTCGATGGAGCCGCTGCGGCGGGGCAGCATGCCCATGATGGCGCGCAAGGTGCTGGTCTTGCCCGCGCCATTGCGGCCCACCAGGGTCACGACCTCGCCCGCCCGGATGCTGAAGTCCACGCCGTGCAGCACGTGGCTCTCGCCGTAATGGCCGTCCAGGCCGGTGACCGACAGCACCGTCTCAGGCATGCCCGGTCCCCATGTAGGCCTCGCGCACCGCGCGGTCGGCGGCGATATCGGCGTAGCTGCCCTCGGCCAGGATTTCCCCCCGCTGCAGCACGGTGATGCGGTCCGACAGGTCGGCGACCACGCCCAGGTTGTGCTCCACCATCACCACCGTCCGCCGGCCGTTTTCCTTTTGCGCCGTGCGGCGGATCAGGGCGGCGGTGCGCGCCACATCCTCCCGCCCCATGCCGGCCAGCGGCTCGTCCAGCAGCAGCACGTCGGGGTCCAGCGCCAGGGTGGTGGCGATCTCCAGCGCCTTCTTGGCGCCGTAGGGCAGGGTGCCGGCCGGTTCCTGGGCCCGCGCCTCCAGCCCGACCTCGGCCAGCAGGGCCAATGCCCGGTCGTTCAGCGCGGCCAGGGTGGATTCCGGCCGCCAGAAGTGGAAGCGGCCGGGCGTGCGCCGCTGCAGCGCCACGCGCACATTCTCCAGCGCCGTCAGATGGGGGAAGGTGGCGGATATCTGGAAGGACCGGCCTATGCCCCGCCGGGCGATGGCGGCGGGGCTGGCGGCGGTGATGTCCACGCCGTCATGCAGGATATGGCCGGATGTCGGCGCCAGGAACTTGGTCAGCAGGTTGAACACGGTGGTCTTGCCGGCGCCATTGGGGCCGATCAGGGCATGGATGGTTCCCCGGCGCACGGTGAAGTCCAGGTCGCGCACGGCGGTGAAGCCCCGGAAGGACTTGGTCAGCCCCCGTGTTTCCAGGACCACGTCCGTTATCGGAACCACCGTTGGGGTGTCCGTCATTGCGGGGTCGGTCATCGGGCCTGCCCTGTCGCGCATCCTGGCCGGCATTGTCCGCCGGGCATCTGGTCTCCCGCGGTCATTAGGCCCAGGGCAACAAGATATTTCAAGGTGTTGCATTCCCGGATCGCCCGGGATGCGGCATAGTGGTGGGCAGCGGCGCCGGGATCGGCAGGGTCGGGCGCCGACCATAACGATATCGGGAGGAAGCGGATGAGCGGAACTCTGACACGGCGCGCCCGCGTGGTTCTCGGGGCAATGCTGGGTGCCGCGGCGCTCGGCTTGCTGGCGCTGGGGGCGGCGCGGGCGGCTCCAGAGTCGGACACGACAAAGCCGGTGCGCATCGGCATCCTGAACGACCAATCCGGCACCTATGCCGATTTCGGCGGCCGCGGTTCGGTCGTGGCGGCGCAAATGGCCATCGACGACTTCGGCGGCAGCGTGCTGGGGCGCAAGATCGTGCTGCTCAGCGCCGACCACCAGAACAAGCCGGACACCGGCGTCGCCATCGCCCGTCAGTGGTTCGATGCCGATGCCGTCGACATGATCGGCGAGCTCACCACCTCTTCCGTGGCCCTGGCGGTGCAGGACCTGGCCAAGGCCAAGGGCAAGATCGACATCGTGGTGGGGGCGGCGACCTCCAAGCTGACCAATGAGGCCTGCTCGCCCACCGGTTTCCATTGGGCCTACGACACCTATGCCCTGGCGCGGGGCACGGGCGGGGCGCTGGTGGAATCGGGCGGCAAGTCCTGGTTCTTCATCACCGCCGACTACGCCTTCGGGCACCAGTTGGAAAAGGACACCACCGACTTCGTGACCGCGAAGGGCGGCACGGTGGTGGGGGCGGTCAACGCACCCTTCCAGAACAGCGACTTCTCTTCCTTCCTGTTGCAGGCGCAGGCGTCCAAGGCCCAGGTCATCGGCCTGGCCAACGCCGGCACCGACACCACCAACGCCATCAAGCAGGCCGCGGAATTCGGCATCACCAAGGGCGGGCAGAAGCTGGCCGGCCTGCTGTTCACCCTCAGCGACGTGCACGCCCTGGGCCTGAAGACGGCGCAGGGCCTGGTGCTGACCGAGGCCTTCTATTGGGACCGCGACGACGCCAGCCGGCAGTGGGCGGAGCGCTATTTCCAGAAGATGAAACGCATGCCCAACATGATCCAGGCCGGAACCTATTCCTCGGTCCTGCATTACCTGAAGGCGGTCAAGGCGGCGGGCACCACCGACGCCAAGGCGGTGGCGGCCAAGATGCGCGAGCTTCCGGTGGACGACATGTTCGCCAAGGGCACGGTGCGCGAGGACGGCACCATGGTGCACGACATGTACCTGTTCGAGGTGAAGAAGCCGGAGGAAAGCAAGAAGCCCTGGGATTATTACAAGCTGCTGCGCACCATTCCGGGGGAGGAGGCCTACCAGGCCCAGGACAAGGGCGCCTGCCCCCTCACTAAAAAGGCCTCCTGATCCGGCGTCCGGTTTTTGAAGCCCCATTCGCCGCATTGCCGCCCCGACCGCACCGGCGGTAGAAGGTCGGACGGGGTGGCTTATCTCCAGTAGGCCCACCTGGGGTAGGCGACTCTTTGCGGGGATTGGGGCGGGGACCGGACGGATGACCAGCGCGGAACCGATGGCGAAGGACGAGGGCGGTGCCGCCCCGGCGACCGATGGCCTGCATGAACAGCATGGCCATGGCCATGTTCACGGCAGCCGCGGCATGCTGATGCTGGGGGCGCTGGGGGTGGTCTTCGGCGACATCGGCACCTCCCCCCTCTATGCCATGCAGACGGCACTGGGCGCCGTCACCCATCACGGCCGTGTGCCCAGCGAGGGCGACGTGCTGGGGGTGGTCAGCCTGATCATCTGGGCGCTGATCCTGATCGTGGCGGTGAAGTACGTGGCCCTGGTGCTGCGTGCCGACAACGATGGCGAGGGCGGCATCCTCTCGCTCCTGTCCCTGGTGCATCCGCCCAGCGCCAAGGAGATGGTGCCGATGGTGGTGTTCCTGGGCATCTGCGGCGCCGCCTTGCTGTTCGGCGACGGCGCCATCACCCCCGCCATCTCCGTCCTGTCGGCCATGGAAGGACTGGTCGTGGCCGACAGCCACCTGGGCGCCTTCGTCCTGCCTCTGACCGTGGCGGTACTGGTGGCCCTGTTCGCCATCCAGTACCGCGGCACCGGCGTCATCGGGCGCCTGTTCGGTCCCATCATGGCGCTGTGGTTCGGCGTGCTGGCCCTGGCTGGCCTCAGCCATGTGATGCAGCGGCCGGACATTCTGATCGCTTTCAATCCGCTGTCGGCGGAACACCTGCTGGTGCATGCGCCGGGCGTGGCCTTCGCCGTGTTCGGCGCCGTCTTCCTGGCGCTGACGGGGGCGGAGGCCCTGTACGCCGACATGGGCCACTTCGGCGCCGGCGCCATTCGCCGGGCCTGGTTTGTGGTCGTCTTCCCCGCCCTGATCCTGAATTACTTGGGCCAGGGCGCCCTGCTGCTGGACAAGCCGGAGGCGGTGGACAATCCCTTCTACCGCCTGGCGCCGGACTGGGCGCTGGTGCCCTTGGTCATCCTGGCGACCATGGCCACGGTCATCGCCAGCCAGGCGCTGATCTCCGGCGTGTTTTCCATGACGCGGCAGGCCATCACCCTGCGCCTGCTGCCGCGCATGTCCATCTCCCCCACTTCGCGCAAGTCCTACGGCCAGATCTACGTCGGCGTGGTCAACTGGCTGCTGATGATCGCCACCCTGATGATCGTGCTGGGCTTCCGCCATTCCGAGGCGCTGGCCGCCGCCTACGGCATCGCCGTGTCGGCCACCATGCTGATCACCACCATCCTGCTGCGCCGGGTGATGCGCGAGCTGTGGAACTGGCCGGCCATCCCCACCAACCTGATGATGGGCTTCTTCGCCGCCATCGACCTGGCCTTCCTGGTGGCCAACAGCACCAAGCTGCTGGAGGGCGGCTGGCTGCCGCTGGCGATCGGCGGCTTCATCGCCTTTCTCATGGTGGCCTGGCGCAAGGGCACCGCCATCGTGCAGATCAAGCTGAGCGAGGGCGGCACCACCTTCGCCGACTTCATGCGCCAGGTGGAGGAGACGGTGGTGCACCGCCTGCCCGGCACGGCGGTGTTCGTGACCCGCACGGCCGACCGGGTGTCGCCCATGCTGGTGCATCACGTCACCCACAACCGGGTGCTGCATGAGCATGTCATCCTGCTGACCCTGGTGCCGACCAAGCGGCCCCGCGTGCCGGCCGGTGAGCGCCTTTCGGTGGAGCAGGTGGGCAACGGCTTCTGGCGGGTGACGGTGCGCATCGGCTTCATGCAGAAACCGGACGTGCCCACGGTCATGCGCGGCCTGGCCCGCCTGGGCCTGGCCTTCTGCCGGGAGGAGGTGACCTACTACATCTCGCATGAGCGGCTGATCCGCGCCGAGCGGAACCCCGCCCTGTCCGGCCCCATCTGGACCGCCTATCACCTGATGCAGCGCCTGGGCCTGCGGGCGTCGGATTACTTCCACCTGCCGCCGGAACAGGTGATGGAAGTGGGGTTCAGGCTGGAGGTCTAATTTTCCCCGCAGACCTCCCGCACGCAGCCGCGCAGCCAGCGGTGGGCGGGGTCAGCGTCCAGGCGGGGGTGCCAGAGCAACGACACGGTGATTTCCGGCACATCGACCGGCAGGGTGAAGCTGAACAGGCCCTCGCGCAAGGTCAGGGTATGCCGCTCCGGCACTGTCGCCACCAGGTCGGTGGCGCGGGCCAGGGTCAATGCGGCGGAGAAGTCGCCGACGATGACGGCCACGTCGCGCGCCAGGCCCAGCGGTTCCAGCGCCGCGTCCACCGGGGCATGGCGGCGGTCCGGGTCATGGTCGCGGCGGGCCACGGCGATGTGGCGGGCGGCGGCGAAGCGGGCGGGGGTGAGGGTACCTAGGCCCAAGGAGTGCCCGGCCCGCGCCACGCCGACGAAGCGGTCGCGGAACAGGGCTTGGGCGCGGACCTCCGGCCCCATGCTGTCGCCCACCACCCCGGTTTCCAGATCCACGGCGCCGTCGCGCAGGGGCGTGCTGCCCTTGTCCGGCTTGGGCGCGAAACGCAGGCGCACACCCGGCGCTTCCCGCGCCACCCGGTTGACGAGCGCAACGCCGAAGCTTTCCACGAATCCTTCCCGTGTGCGCAGGGTGAAGGTGCGGGTGAGGCGCGCCAGATCCAGCCCCTCCGCCGGGCGCAGCACAGCCTCCGCCTCCCGCACCAGGGGTGCTACTCGCTCGCGCAGCTCCAGGGCATGGGGCGTGGGCACCAGGCCCCGGCCCGCCCGCACCAGCAGCGGGTCGCCCGTTACCTGCCGCAGGCGGGCCAGCGCCCGGCTCATGGCCGAGGGGCTCAGCCGCAGGCGGCGCGCGGCCTTGGCCACGCTGCCCTCGCTCAGCAGCACGTCCAGGGTGATCAGTAGGTTCAGGTCGGGCAGGGTGGCCATGACGTATCCCTAGCATGCGGTGCGACGCGATATAGCGCGTGGTGTGCACGAATATACTGCAATCCGTGCGTGTTCCGCCATGTCATCGCGCCGGCTACCGTCCGCCCGAACCAATGAGCGGAGGGTGACATGGCCTCAATGAGTGTGGATCAACCAATCACGGTGGCGGAGGCGGCCCCGGTGGGGGCCCGGTGGGTTCTGGCCACGCTGTCGCTGTGCGTACTGTTGTCTTCCCTGGGTACCAGCGTGGCCAACGTGGCGCTGCCCACCCTGGCGCGGGCCCTGGGCGCACCTTTCCAGCAGGTGCAATGGGTGGTGCTGGCCTATCTGCTGGCCATGACCACCCTGATCGTCAGCGTCGGACGGCTGGGGGACCTGACGGGGCGCCGCCGCCTGTTGCTGATCGGCTTGGCCCTGTTCACTGGCGCCTCGGGATTTTGCGGGCTGGCGCCCGGCCTGGGTGCCCTGGTCGCCGCGCGGGCGGCGCAGGGGCTGGGCGCATCGGCCATGACGGCGCTGGCCCTGGCCTTCGTCGGCGGAACGGTACCCAAGGATCGCATCGGCCGCGCCATGGGCTTGATGGGCACCATGTCGGCTGTGGGCACTGCGCTGGGCCCGTCCTTGGGCGGCGCGCTGATCGCCGCCTGGGGCTGGCGGGCTATCTTCCTGGTCAACCTGCCGCTGGGCGGGCTGGCCCTGTTGCTGGCTTGGTGGGCCCTGCCGGCGGATAGGGGGCCGGCGGATAGGGGGCCGGCGAACAGAGAGCCGGCGGATAGGATGTCATCATCTTCGGACCGGCCCCGCTTCGATGCGGCCGGCACGGTGCTGCTGGGCGGCACCCTGGCGCTGTATGCACTGGCCATGACGTTAGGACGGGGGCACTGGGGCGTGCTGAACCTGGCGCTGCTGGCGGCGGCGGTCGTGGGCGCCGGGCTGTTCGCGCTGGTGGAGGCGCGAGTGGTCTCGCCCCTGGTGCGCCTGGGCCTGCTGCGCGACCCGGTGGTGGGGCCCGGCCTGGCGGGCAGTGGCGCTGTGGCGACGGTGATGGCGACCACCTTCGTGGTGGGGCCGTTCTACCTGGCCCGCGCCGTGGGCCTGAGCCCCGCCGGCGTGGGGCTGGTGATGTCGGCCGGTCCTCTGATGTCCGCCCTGGCCGGCGTGCCGGCGGGCCGGCTGGTCGATCGCTTCGGCGCGGCGTGTGCGAGTGTCGCCGGCCTGGCCGCCATGGTCGCGGGGACGGTGCTGATGGCGTTGGCCGGGCTGGGTCCACAAGGGCCCATCTGGGGTGTTGCCGCTTATGTCGGGTCCATCGCCGTGCTGACCGCCGGCTACGCCCTGTTCCAGGCGGCCAACAACACCGCCGTCATGTCGGGTGTTCCTGCCGGCCGGCGGGGTGTCGTCTCCGGCATCCTGAACCTTGCCCGCAACCTGGGCCTGATCACCGGCGCCTCGGCCCTGGGGGCGGTGTTCGCCTTGGCCTCCGGCGTGCCCGACATCACCACCGCCCCGGCGGGCGCGGTCGCCGCCGGCATGCGCGTCACCTTCCTGGTGGCGGGCGGCCTGGTGGCCCTGGCCCTGCTGGTGACGGCCAAGGCGCGACGGCATTCCTCGCTTGAAATGTAATGTTATAACGTTACATTTCTTGGGCTTCTCTTTCAATACCGGAGCCCGAGCCCGATGCCCACCCTCACCGCCGCCCTTGGACTGCCCCCCGGCGTGGTGCCGCCCCGCTTCGCCGAAGCCCTGCTCACCTTCCAGGGGGCGCTGTCGCGATGCGAGGCGGCGGGCATCCCCGCGCACAGCGCGTTGGCCGCCGGCCTGGTGGAACTGCTGCCCCGCCTGATCGCCGTCTATGGGGCGGAAGGGGTGGCCGATGTGCTGGCCACCCTGGCGGCCCATATCGGTGGCGATGTGGTGGGGGACGACCTGGTGGCCGGGCGGACGCGGCAATGACCGGCGCCGGCATTGTCGAGGATGCCAGCCCCGCCGTGCTGGGCCGTGTATCGGATCCGGCGGTGGGATTGGCGCTGTGGCGGCGGGACCGCTTCCCTGGCGCCGCGTTGGACCCCTGGCTGGACGCGCTGCCGGCGGACCGCCTGCCCCGAGGCCGTTTCCTGGCGCGCCTTGGTGACGTGGATACCGCCCTGGCGCCACTGCTGGATGGAACCGGTGCGCCGTTGGCGCTGGCCGCCGACATCGTGGATCTCAGCCGCCGCTTCCTGGATGTGGCGGGCGGGGAATGGGTGGACCTTCGGCTGGAGGTGGTGGAAGGCGATGCCTGTTGGAAATTCCACCGCGACCATGTGCGGCTGCGCCTGATCACGACCTATCGGGGTCCAGGCACCCAAGTGGTCGCACCCATCGATGCCGCCCATGCGCTGGCGGAGCAGCGGCGCTACCAGGGACCCTTGTATGAGATGCCGCGCCATGCCGTGGCGCTGTTCAAGGGCTGTGGCGAAACACCGGGCGACGCCTCTGGGGAGGGTGTCGTCCATCGCTCACCCCCCATCGCCGGCACCGGCCAGGCGCGCCTGGTCCTGTGCCTGAACCTACCGTCCGCCGCGTCCCCCGAGGCTTGGGTGCCTACCTGACCTTTCGCGTATATATCCCGTTGGTGGTGTTAACGGTGCGCGAACATTAATAGGCCGGCAAGGTTTTCATCATACTTCATGAAATATCCAATCCTCCTGCGCCTTCCAGGTCTTGGCTCTGGCAAGCGCGCCCTTTCTGAATCTTGTGAATCTGCCATCACGGCTGACTTGGAATATTGGATTTTTTGGAGTGATGAAATGATGCTGGCTGGTTTCCTTCAGAAGTTCCGGGTCATGGCAGCCACGTTGACGGCCCTGGACCGGTCCCAGGCGGTGATCGAGTTCGCCATGGACGGCACTGTGCTGACCGCGAACAAGAACTTCCTGAAGGCCATGGGCTACACCCTGGCCGAGATCCAGGGCAGGCCCCACGGCATGTTCGTGGAAGAGGCGGAGCGGAACGGCGCCGCCTACAAGGCCTTCTGGGAGGCGTTGCGGCGCGGGGAATACCAGGCCGCACAGTTCAAGCGCATCGGCAAGGGCGGCAAGGAGGTCTGGATCGAAGCCTCCTACAACCCCATCCTCGACACCAAGGGCCGACCGCTGAAGGTGGTGAAGTACGCGACCGACGTCACGGCGCAAAAGACGGAATATGCCGACCTGCGGGGCCAGATGGACGCCATCCGCAAGTCGCAGGCGGTGATCGAATTCACCATGGACGGCACCGTGCTGACCGCCAACGACGGTTTCCTCAACACCCTGGGCTATACACTGGCCGAGGTGCAGGGCAAGCCGCACGCCATGTTCGTGGACCCGGCCTATCGCGACAGCGCCGATTACCGAGCCTTCTGGGACGCGCTGCGCCGCGGCGAGTACAAGGCGGCCCAGTTCCGCCGCCTGGGCAAGGGCGGGCGCGAGGTCTGGATCGAGGCGTCGTACAACCCGATCTTCGATCTGAACGGCCGTCCGTTCAAGGTGGTGAAGTACGCCACCGACATCACCCGCCAGGTGCAGATGCTGGCCGACCTGAAGGTCTTGATCGACAAGAACTTCGGGGAGATAGACCACGCCATGGACCAGACCACGCGGCAGTCGGCCGACGCCCTGACCGCCGCCGGTGAAACCTCCGGCGCCGTTCAGATGATGGCGTCCAGTGCCGAGGAACTGGCGGCATCCATCCGCGAAATTTCGCAGAGCATGGCGCAATCGCGGACGGCGGCCGAAAGTGCCGCCGAACTGGCCGACAAGGCCGATGCCTCCACCCAGCGGCTGGCTGAGGTGGCGCGCTCCATGGAAGGGGTGGTTGAGGTCATCCGCGGCATCGCCGGACAGATCAACCTGCTGGCCCTGAACGCCACCATCGAGGCCGCGCGGGCCGGCGACGCCGGCAAGGGCTTCGCCGTGGTGGCGACGGAGGTGAAGAACCTGGCCACCCAGTCCGCCAACGCTACCCAGCAAATCTCCGATGAGATCGAGGGGATGCAGGCCGTCTCCGGCGAGGTGGTGGGCGCCCTGGGCACCATCCGCCTATCCATCGGCACGGTGCGGGAATATGTGACCTCCACCGCCAGCGCCGTGGAGGAACAGAGCGCCGTGACCCGGGACATGTCCTCCAACATGCAGCGCACGGCGGTGGCGGTGGAGACGGTCACCAACAACCTCGGCGGCATCGCCGCGGCCATCGGCCAAGTTGGCGAGGCCGTCACCACCACCAAGCGGGCCGCGCACGTGCTGGCGCGGTAATGGAAATCCGGGGTCAGCGGCGTGAGGAGGTGCCCCCACGCCGCTGTAGGCCCCAACTACGCCCTGAACAGGGCAGGATCGCCACTGCCCGGATGGAAGCCGGGGAAGACGGCGTCCACCTGGCCCACGCCCATGCGATGCTTCAGCACGCTGGTCAGCACGTCGCGATAGTCGGTGGTGACGGCCAAGTCCACGCGCTCATCCAAATCTTGCGGCTGCAGGCCCGGCCAGCGGCCCAGCAGGCGGCCGCCCGCCACGCCCCCGCCCAGCACCATCATCAGCGAGCCATGGCCGTGGTCGGTGCCGCCACTGCGGTTGGCCCGCAGGCGGCGGCCGAACTCGCTGACCGTCACCAGGGTGATGCGGTCGTGATAGGCCGACAGGTCGTTCCAGAAAGTGCTCAGCGAGCCCGACAGCTGGTGCACCAGATTCTTGAACCGGCCGGCCTGGCCCTCGTGCGTGTCCCAGCCCCCCATGTCGACGCAGGCGACTTTCAGGCCGGCGTCCATGCGGATCAGGCGGGCCACCGTCTCCAGCGACCGGCCGATCTCGCCCTCGAAGGCGCCGCCATGCTCCGGCTGGTAGGCCAGGACCTTGCCGTCCGGGCCTTTGGGCAGGGCGGCGTTCAGGCGCAGGGCCGCGTCCAGGGCCACGCGGCCCCCGCGCGCGACATTGGGGTTGAAGGACGCCGCCTGACTGGCGGCGGGGTACAGCCGCTCCAGCACCGCCTGGGTGCTAGGCCCCCCGGGCAGGCCGAAGCCGCCGCGCAGATCGGGAATGGATAGGGCTTCGGGATAGCCTTGCAGCAGCTTGGGCACGCCCCCGGCGGTGCTGACCGCCACCAGCTCGCCATTGCTTCCCATCTGGCGAAGCAGGCGGGCGAGCCAGCCACCCTCCGTGCCGAGGACGCCGTTGCCCTTGGGTTCCTCCGCCAGGCCGCGCTCCATCAGTTCCTGTGCCTCGAAATGGCTGCGGGTGGCGTTGGACAGGCCGGTGGCGTGGACGATGGCCAGGTCGCCCTGGCGGTAGAGCTCATGCAGGGCGGCGGCCTCGGGGTGCAGGCGGAAGTCCACGCCTTGGGCCAGGCCGCTGTCCAACGCGATGCCGGCCTTGTCGCCACTGTCCAGCAGGCGCAGGTCGGCCGGCCGCGCGTCGATATAGACCGCGTCATTGGCCGGACCGATGAAATTCAACACGTCCATGCCACCGCGGAAGAACAGCACGACCAGGATTTTGCCGTTGCCATCCGCCGCCAGGCCTGGGGTGCTGAAGGCCAGCTGGCCCAGGCCGGGCACAGCCGTCAGGGCGCCGGCGGCGGCTAGGGTCTTCAATATCTCGCGTCGATTGAACGCCATGATCGTCTCTCCTCCCGCTCAGCGCAGCTGGAACGCGGGGCTCATGGCCACGTAAGCGGCCAGGCGGCGGTTGGCGAATTCGCCGGTTTTATTGTCCACCATGGGCGGCGCGTCGGCGGCCAGTGACAGGCCGCCCAGCAGTGCTGCGGCGTCGATGGCCGTGGGGCTGCCCAGCAGGCGGTCGGACCAAAAGGCCACCGCCTGGCCGCTGTGGGCGGCGGCCGGCCCCATCTGGGCCATGGCGGACAGGCCGGGGGGCATCCAATAGCCCTCCGCCAGGCCCAGCACCAGGGTCCAGCGGATCCGCATGTTCTGCGCGCCCAGCCAATAGTCGTCTGCTACCGGGTGGCCATCCGGGCTCGGCCAGGCATACAGCCGCTGCCCGGCGCTATCCATGGTCCCCACCAGCGGCTCGCTGGCGGTGACGGGGATGCCGGTGGCGCGCGCGAAGCTGGCCACCAACTCCAGCGGCCGCTTGGGCCGGGCGCCCCAGTTGGCCGTGGCCTGGGGCGACAGGGCGATCAGCCGCACCACGCGGGCGATCTGGTCCGGGCGCTGGCGGTTGTCCAGCCAGGTCGCGGCGGCAGCCTTCAGCAGGTCGGGCGACGGGTCGCCACCCACCAGCGACCGGATCAGCTTGGCGCAGACGAAGCGGGCGGTGGCAGGGTGGTTGGCCACCAGGTCCAGCACCTTGCGGCCGTCGTTCTGCGGCGGCTGATAGCTGTCGAACTCCGTCGCCAGCACGCGCTTCTGATAGTTGTCGTGCCAGGATTCGATGTAGGTGAAGCGGCCGTCGTTGGGCGCCTTGTAACCGCCCAGATCCTGACCGCTCTGGATGCTCCATCCCGTGAAGGCGCGGCTGGCCTCGTAGACGTCCTGGTCGATGTAGCCCTCGGGCGCGCCCTTCAGGGCGCCGGGCACGTCGCGCCAGCGGTCGTACTGGGTGTTGAGATAAGCGTCGCGGCCCAGGGTGTGCAGTTCGAACAGCTCGCGGGCGTAGTTCTCGTTGGCCGCCCCGCCGCGCGAGGAGCGGTTGTTCAGGTAGATCAGCATGGCAGGGCTGGTCGCCACCGCCTCCAGCAGATCGCGGAAATTGCCCAGCGCATGGGTGCGCAGGAGGGCGTCATAGGCCGGCAGGGCTGGGGCGGTGTAGCTGTCGCCAGCGTTTACGGAGAAATGGTCGTGCCAGAACAGGGTCATGACCTGGCGCAGTTGGGCCGGGTCGTAGACCGCGTGGATAACGGTGGCCGCCGCCATCTCCAGACGCGGGCGTATCCGTTCCTGGTAAGGCGCTTTATGGTTCGGATCGTTCAGCGACCACAGCGCGTCCACCGGCTGGTTCAGGGTGCGCAAGGGCCGCATCTCATCCAGCGCGGCCCAGCCTTCGCCGGCATCGTACTTGATGCGCATGACCGCGCTGTCCAGCTTCTGCTGGCATTCCGGCCCCGGGCCGGTGCCGGCGGTGGCCAGGCGCAACTGTTCATCCAGCCAATGGGAAATACCCTGCTGCTTCAGGGCCTGGGCGTCGCCGGGCCGGGGGCCGTAGGCGAAGCGGTTCAGGAATATCCATTCCTGCGACGGGGCGGCGCCAACGGCCGCAACTGGGGTGGGGACGACCATTCCCGGCCCTCCTTGATCAATCGATCCGACCCCCATGCTACTCTATTTCCGGTCCCAACCCGGCGTCCGCCAGTAGCGGTAGGAACTATGGATAGAAAAAGGGGGCCCTAATGGGACCCCCTTTCTAACCCTTTCGGGATGGGACTTTTCGCCCCACTTGATATCGGGTGCCGGTTACTTCCGTTCGGCCAGCACCCAGCGGACGCTCCACAGGCAGGCCACCAGAAAGACGGCGCCGCCCAGCCATTCGGCCGCCCCGGCGAAGCTGTCGCCCATGACCGCCAGCGGTTCCTGGTTGCCGGTCAGCGAGATGATGGCCGCCTGGGCCACGCCGAACAGGCTTTCACCCACGATCATGCCCGAGGCCAGCAGCATGGCGCGGCGCTGGGGCACGTCGGCGAACTTCCCGAACGGCACGCCGGCCGCCTTGGCCCGCTGGGCCAGCACGCGGTCGACGATGTAGGCCAGCAGGGCGCCCAGGCTGACGGGCACGGTGACCGTCATGGGCAGGTAGATGCCCAGGGCCACGGCCAGCGGCGGCAGGCGGAAGCGGCGGGTGGTGGCCTTCAGCACCTCGTCCACCACCACCAGGCAGATGCCGACCACGGCGCCGATGCCCAGCATGGACCAGTCCAGCTTGCCGCTGAGGATGCCGGTGGCCAGGGTGGCCATCAGCGTCGCCTGCGGGGCGCCCAGGGTCTTGGCCGGATCCATGCCGGGGTCAAGCGGCGCCCCGGCGAAGCCGTAGGCGTGCTGCAGCAGGTTCAACACCGGCGGGATGACGGCGGCGCCGACGATGCAGCCCAGCACCAGGGCCACCTGCTGGCGCCAGGGCGTGGCACCCACCAGCTGGCCGGTCTTCAGGTCCTGCAGGTTGTCGTTGGCGATGGTGGCGATGGTCAGCACGACCGAGGTGGTGAACAGCGCCAGCGCCACGGCGGCGCCGCGGATGACCGGATCGGCCACCCCGTCCTTGCCCAGCAGGGTGACCAGCAGCAGGGACGAGGCGATGGCCGCCAGGATGCCGATGCTGGAAATGGGGCTGTTGGAACTGCCGATCAGGCCCGCCATATAGCCCGAGGCGGCGGCGACGATGAAGCCCATGACGGCGGCGAAGACGACGCCGGCCAGGACCAGCACCACCAGGTGGGTGGACAGCGGCGTGCCCAGGATGAAGGAGATGAACAGGCCCGCCAGCGGCACCAGCAGCACGGCGGCGATGGCCATGACGTAGTGGAAGGGGATGTCCTGCTCCACCCGGGGGACGGAGTGGGCGTTGCCGGCGCGCACGGTCTTCATGGCGTTCAGCGAGGCGCGGATGCCGTCCGTCATCGGCTTGGCCAGGACGATCAGGGTCCAGATGGCGGCGGCGGCGATGGCGCCGGCACCGATCAGGCGGACCTGCTGGCGCCAGACGACGCTGTTGGCGTACTTGATAAGGTCCATGCCGTCGATCGGCGGGTGCAGCCAGGTCAGGATGGGCACGGCGCCGAACCAGGCGATGGCCACGCCCACGAACATGGCGAAGCCCACGGTGGCACCCACCAGGTAGCCGGCGCCCAGCAGGGCCATCGACAGACCGGTGCCCAGGCCCGTGACGGCATTGCCGATGCGCAGGAAGCCCTGGAACTGCTCGGTGAAGAAGCGCATCGCCGTCATCAGGAAGAACCCGATGGAAACGAGGGTGCCGGCGATCACGTCGCGCAGGCCCGCACCCTTGGCGGCCTCGTCCGCGCCGGCCTCGCCGGCCGTGTCGGGGGACCCGACCTTCAGCACCTCGGCCGCGGCCACGCCCTCGGGGTAGGGCAGGTTGCCCTGTACCACCATGGCCCGGCGCAGGGGCACGGTGTACATGACGCCCAGGATGCCGCCTACGGCGCAGATGCCGGCGGACTGCCAGAAGGGGAAGCCGGTCCAGTAACCGACGATGACCAGGCCGGGCAGCACGAAGATGACGGAAGACAGGGTGCCGGCGGATGAGGCCAGCGTCTGCACGAAGTTGTTTTCCTGGATGGTGCTGTCCTTGGCCAGGCGCAGCACCGCCATGGAGATGACCGCCGCCGGGATGGAGGAGGCGAAGGTCAGGCCCACCTTCAGGCCCAGGTAGACGTTGGCGGCGGTGAACACCACGGTGATCAAGGCACCCAGGATGATGCCGCGCAGGGTCAGTTCCCTAATCGAGCTGCGCGCGAACCGGGTCATCGGATGAAATCCGTCATATGTGAGGAATCCCCATCTGCGTCGTATCGACGTCGTCGTGTAGGCGCCGGCCGCTTTCGTGAGCCCCTTCAAGCGGGCGCCGGACTGGATGGGCCGGGAGTTTAGCGGGCGCCCCCGGCCCCGTCGAGGCCAGCCGGACGGACCAGGCCAGAATCCGGGGCTTTCCCGCCAAAAAGCAACGGGGCCGGCGCTGGGCCGACCCCGTTCCTCACTTTATTGCGTCGTTGACGCGGTTCCCTCAGGCGCCGGGCGGCCGCATCCGCGGCCTTGGCTATCCTCGCTCCGCCCTCCGGTGCTCGCTGCGGGGCCAGCGGTCGCTGGCTGTCGGCATGAGACGCGTGGTCAGGGGCGCTTGGGAGACGGCATCAAGCCGGCTGGTTCAGGTACAGCAGCCAGGCCTTGGCCAGTTCGCCGACACCCTCCGGCGCGCTGGTCAGTTCCTGGAAGGCCTTCTGCGCCTGGTCCTTCTGGCCGGCGTTCAAATAGGCGACGGCCAGGTGCAGCTTGGCGTCGTTGGGGTTCTTCAGGCCGCCCTTGTCGATGCCCTTCTGGATCAGCTCAATGGCCTTGGTGTAGTTGCCGTAGCTGGCATAGGCCTCGCCCAGCTTCTCCAGCGGCAGGCCCGTGGGGGCCTTGGAGACTTCAGCAACCTGCTTGTCGATGCCCTTCTGGTCCTCGGCGGCGGCCTTCGTCGCCTCGGCCAGCATCTGCTTGGCGGTCGGGTTGCCGGCCAGCTGGCTCTGCCCCTTTTCCAGGACCGCCTTGGCTTCGCCCGGCAGGGTGGCGTGGGTGGCGAGGTCGGCGTACTCCAGATACTCGTTAGCGCCCTTGATGGCGCCGACGCGCGCGCTCAGGCGGTACAGGTCCAGGGCCAGGCGATCGGAAGAAAAGCCGGGCTTGCGCGGCAGGAAAGCCAGGTAGTCGGCCCAGTAGTCCGGCTTCTGGTAGTGCTGCAGCAGGATGGCGATGTAGTCGACGTAGCTGCTGTAGTCCTTACGCTGCGCGGCGCTGTCCACCAGCATCTGGTAAACCTGCTCCTGCGCCGGCTTGCCGGCCTTCTCATCGGCGTCGATGGCCTGCTTGCAGTTCGTGTCGGTCGCGGCCCAGTCCTTCAGCGACCAGGATGCCTGGCAGCGCAGGGTGTACATCTCCGGCGTGGCGCCGCCCTTCTGGATAACGGCGTCCGACTTCGCCAGGAACTTGGCGTAGTCCTTGTTCTGGTAATACAGCTGCGACAGGGTGCGCTCGCGCTTGGCGGCGTCCGCTTCGGGCAGCTGGTTGGTGGCCAGTTCGGCCTCCAGCGCGTCGATCAGGTGCGGCGTGTCGTTCAGGCCCAGGTAGGCCTGCACGCGCATCTCGGCGATGAAGAAGTTCTCGTACGGCGTACGGTCAGCCTTGGCGGCCTCGGCCTGCGCGGTGGCGTCGATGATGGCCTGGTAGTTCTTCTCGTCCAGCGCCTTCTGGGCGGCCTGCAGCGACGGGGTCAGCTCCTTGCTGATCTGCTTTTCCGGCGGCGTGGCGTCGGCCTTGTCCTTGTCCTTGGCCTGGGCGGACCCGATGCCGGCAGCCAGCAGGGCACCCAGCATGAGGGGATAGAATTTGGCGCGCATTCGGTCCTCGTCGATGGCAATCATGTGATGGCCCGGTCCGGCGTCGCGTCGAAGGGGCCAAGGTCGACTTCGGGCAACCGTCTCCCCGCCGCCGCGATTCCCCCCCGATGGGGACACCGCTGCCACGGAAGGATAGGGTTAATCCCTGGCGGGGCGACCCTGCGGGATGGAACGGGTGCTCGTCAACCCCTACACCCGTCTTCTGTCAAAAGCGGGGCGGCGCAAAAGGGCCAGGGGCGACTGGGATGGCTTAGCCGAAAGTAAGGTCCAGCAGGTACAGGGCGGCGCCGATCAGGGCGCCCAGCACCGTGCCGTTGATGCGGATGAACTGCAGATCCTTGCCCACGCCCTCTTCCAGCCGGCGGGCGAAATCGGCGGCGTCCTGCGCCTTCAGCGTGTCGGTGATGAAGCTGCGGATCGACACGCGCCAGCCCGGGATGGCGGCCAGGAAGGCCCCCTCCACCGCCGCGTCCAGCCGGGCGCGGGTGGCCGGTTGCTCCAACTCCTGCGCCAGCGACAACAACATGGCGTCCAGCGCGTCGCGCAGCACGCCGTCCGGCTTGGCCGCGTCCTCCAGCGCCGCCGACTTCAACCGGCCGATGAGGTGGTGCAGCAGCAGCCGCAAGGTTTTGATGTCCACCGCGTTGCGCAGCACCGACGCCAGCCGGTCGCCCAGCGGGTCGCCGTCCAGGATGCGGTCGGGGATTTCCGCCAGCCATTGCCGCAGGGCGTGACCGGCCTCGCTGTAGGGGCTGCGCAGGTCGAACAGGTGACCGGCCAGGGCATCCGTCACCTGGTCGGCCAGGCTGCGGTCCAGGGTACGCGGCATCCACCATTTCGACCGGGTGGCGACCGCGTCGCGGATGTGTGGGCGGCTGCCGTGGATCAGCACCACGCCGTAATCCGACACCTCCTGGATCAGGGCTTCGAACAGGGGGCTGTTGATGGCGTCGCGTAGCAGGCGGGCGACCATGGGCCGCATGTCCATGGCGCGCAGGCCCTCCATCGCCGCCCGCGCCAGCGCCTCGCGCAAGGCCGCCTCCCGTCCGCGCGACAGCAGCCGCGGAAGGGAGGCCAGCGCCAGGTCCGCCAGCTGGGCGCGGTTGGCGGGATCGGCCAGGGCGCGGGCCAGCTGGTCGGCGGCGTTCAGGCGCTGCACCTGGCCGCGCAGCCGGTCGGGGGCGAGGAATTCGCTGTCGATATAGGTCGCGATGCCGTCGGCGATGCGGTCGCGGTTCTGCGGCACCAGGGCGGTGTGCGGCACCGGGACGCCCAGCGGATGGCGGAACAGAGCCGTGACGGCGAACCAGTCGGCCAACCCACCCACCAGTCCCGCCTCCCCCACGGCGCGCAGAAGACTCCAGAACCCGGGCCAAGGCCAGCCGATATAGTCGGGCAGCAGGCGCGGCACCAGCCGTGCCGCCAGCCACAGACAGGCGACGGTGGCGAGGTAGAGGCCGGCGATGCGCCGCCAGCGGCGCAGGGCGGCGGCGCGATCGCCGGCGGTGGCGGGGTCGAAGGGCAGGGGCAGGGAGTGGTCAGGCATGGGCATCCCGGGAGGTGTGGCGGGCCTCATGATGACGGCGACCGGCGGCGCTGTCCCGGACCATATGGCCCCAACGGAACGGAACCACCGGGGCAAAGCCACCGGGACGGAACCACCCGTGACGTCGAAACCGCGGCGCCGGCCAGTCGGTTCCCTGAAAGCCGCAGGTTGCGGCGATTGGCCGCCGGCCTCAGTCGGCGGCGGCATCCTCTTCATGGAAGGGGAAGCCCCGTAGCGCGCCGTCCATGTCGCCGCTGTCGGAATGGAAGCGATAGGTGCGGTCGGTCGGCGGGCGATAGCGGCCGGACTGCAGGCCATCCAGGATCCGGGCGGATATCCAGCCCGACAGCAGGCTGGCGGGGCCGGCCAACGCCCGGTCCGGATCCTTGAGATAGGCGCGGTCGTACAGCGCGGCACCGATGGCCGCCCCATGGTGGGCCAGGAACTCGGCCAGCAGGTCGACGAATTCCACGGGTTCCAGCATGGGTTCCACCGTCCCGGCGGCGCGCGCCAGCACAGGGTACAGGAGGTGGGTGCGGTCGGCGAAGCGGCCGTCGCGCTCCACCCGGTCGGCGACCAGGTTCAGGTAGCGGCTGCGGGGGGCGGGCTGGCTGCGCAGGGCCGCATCCAGGATTTGGCGATGGTTCATGCGGTCGGGTTCAGGGGTTGCAACTTTTCCTGGCGGACCAGCTTGCGGGCTTTCCTTGCGCCGGGCCATCTCTTTATGTGGGTGCCGCCGATCGGGTTAACCAGGTGGTGGAGCGGGCCGGTCGCCGCGGGCGCGAGGGCCCATCCCGCCGACGGGACTGGATTTTGCCGCCATCAGCCAGTAGACCAATGGCCGACGGCCACCAATCGGGGCGGCTCCGATGTTCCGGCAACGATGTCGGGCCAGCAATGACTTCGGGCCCGCAATGACTTCGGGAGACACCTTTTATGCGGAAGCTCATCGAGGGATTTCTGAATTTCCGCGCCAGCGCCCTTCCCGAATATGCCCGCCGCTTCCAATGGCTGGCCGAGGTGGGGCAGAACCCGCGCGCGGCCGTGGTCGCCTGCTGTGACAGCCGGGTGGACCCGCAGATGATCTTTTCGGCGGGGCCTGGCGACCTGTTCATCATCCGCAACGTAGCCAACCTGATCCCGCCCTACCAGCCCAACAGCGATTTCCACGGCACCAGCGCCGCGCTGGAATTCGCCGTGCGCCAGCTGCGCGTGGGCGACATCATCGTCATGGGCCACACCCACTGCGGCGGCGTTAAGGCCCTGATGGCGGAGGGTGAGGCCGACGGCGACTTCATCGGCCACTGGATGTCCATCGCCAAGAGCGTGCGCGGCAAGGCGAACGACGTGGCCGATGCCGAGCGCGAGGTCATCCGCCTGACCATCGCCAACCTGCTGACCTTCCCCTGGATCAAGGCGGCGGTGGAGGCCGGCGGCCTGCGCCTGCACGGCTGCCTGTTCGACGTGGCCGACGCCGACCTGCTGCTGCTGAACCAGGCCACGGGCCAGTTCAAGTCGGTGCAGGAGGGCATCGAGGGTATTCCCCTCTAACCGGTACGCGACCGAAACGACAAAGGGCGCCTCAGGCAGGACGCCCTTTTTTGTGTCATCAGAGGACCTCAAACAGGCTGCGCCGGGCAGCCGATGAACCGGCTGCCGGCCGGCAGGTGTTCGCCCTTCATGGCCAGGGACAGGGGGCCCAGCTCGGAACCCCGCCCCAGCACGGAATCGTACAGCACCACGGACCCGGCGCCGACGTGGGCGCCGGCCTGGATGGTCACCGGGCCCAGCTTCATGACCCGGTCCTCGAACAGGTGGGTCTGCAGGGTGACGCCCGGGCCCATGGCGGCATCGTCGCCAATGTGGATCATGTCCAACTCGCACAGGTAGGCCGTTTCCAGATAGACGCGGCGGCCCACCGTCGCGCCCAATAGGCGCATGTACAGCGGCAGGAAAGGCGTGCCCAGGAAGGGGCCCAGGACCCAGCCCGCGAGGGCGTCGTACAGCGAGGTAACGAACTCGATGCGCCAGACGGCCGTGCTCCACAGCGGGTGGATGCCGGGGCGGAAGCGGCCGATCACCCCCCATTTCACGCAGGCCAGCAGCAGGGCGGCGCTGACGCAGATGACCAGCGGGCCCAGGCCCAGCCATAGCAGGGCCAGCCACAGGCTGGAGACGGCCAGGGCATGGGCCGCCAGCCACAGGGCGCCCACGGTGGCGGTACCGGTGATGGCGCCCTGCACCAGGATGCGCAGCGCCTCGATGACGGCGCGGGTGGCGATCAGGCGCGACGTGGGGGCGACGGTGTAGGCCTCCGAAATGCCCTCCACCTTCTGGCGCCGAGGCAGGCGAACCGGCGGCAGGCCCAGCCAGTCCGTCTGGCGGTCGGCGTCCGAGGGGGCGGTGGACAGCACGCCCACCAGGCAATTGTCCGGCAGATCGGCGCCGGCCGGCAGGAAGGCGGAGTTGCCAACGAAGGTGTCATGGCCCACCCGGGTGGGCGCGAAGCGCACTAGGCCGCCGTGGATGGCGGGGCTGCCCACCAGCGACGCGTCGGCCAGGAAGGCGCGGTCGCCCACCTCCAGCTGTTCCGGCACCACGTGGGCGACGGTCGACACCTCGCAGGCATGACCGATCTTGGCGCCCAGCAGGCGCAGCCAGGTGGCGGAAAACAGGCTGCCGTAGACGGTATACAGCTGCTCCACCGCCATGCGGTGCACGCGGTCGGCGAACCAGCGGTGGCATTCCACCATGCTGTCCAGGCGTACGCTGGCGCGCCCCACGACAGGCGGAACCAAGCGGCGGGCGCCCAGCAGCACCAGGGCGGTCCAGGGCATGCACACCGCCCCGCCGACCACACCGGCCAGCACCAGCAGCGGCCCCATGCGGGCGATGGGCAGCTCGGTGCCCAGTACCAGGGCGAAGGCGACGGCCAGGGGCAGCAGGGTCAGGAAGCGCACCAGGCTGAGCCCGGCCAAGCCCAGCAGGTAGCGGCCGGCGCGGGGGCGCAAGGGCCCGTCCGCCCGGCCCACCATCCAGTCCGGCCGCGACGACGGCCCGGCGGGGGAGCCCGCCCACACGGCGTCCGCCGGCACCACGGCCCCGTCGATCAGGCAACTGCGAGCATCCAGGCCGGCCCCGGCCTCCAGCGCGCTGCCCAGGCCGACGATGGACGCGGCGCCCACGGTGGCGTTCGAGCCGATGGCCACGGTGCCGATCTCGATATGGCCGGCGCGCACATGGTGGGTCAGCAGCAGCGTGTCCTCGCCCACCGTGGCGTGATCGCCGATGGTGATCAGATCCCACAGCATGCCGCCGTGGCATCCCAGGAAGCTGCCATGGCCGATACGCCCGCCCATGGCGCGGGCGTATAGCCGCATCAGCGGCGTGCCGGCGATCCAGGACATGGGCAGGGCGGCTTCGATATGGCTGACCGTCCACCAGCGCCAGTGCCACAGGCCCCACAGGCGGTGGCGTCCCGGGCGCACGCGGCCCAGCAACAGCCATTTGGCGGCGATGGACAGGGCGAAGGATACCGGCAGGGCGGCGATGGACAGCCCGGCCATGATGACGAAGGACAGCGGACTCAGCCGCCCGGTCATGCCGTGGTGGACCAGCACACCCAGCATGACCAGCATGGGCAGGCCGCCCAGCGCCGTCACCAGGGGCAGGGTCAACGCCTGGGCCAGGCCGAAGGCCAGGTGGCGGCGGGTGCTGGCGCGACGTGTCTCGCTGGTGACCTTGGGCGTCGGCGGCGCCGCCAGGACCTGGGCCAGGCTCCGCACGGTGGGGTTCAGGTACAGGGCGCGAACGGTGGCGCCGGGGTAGCGCTGGCGCAGGCGGGAGATGGCCGAGGCGGCGGCCAGCGAATGGCCGCCCAAATCCATGAAGAAGTCGGCGTCGCGGGCGCGGATGGGCCGGCCCAGCGCCTGGGCGAAGGCGTCGGCCACCTCTTCCTCCGCCTCGCCCTGAGGCGGATCGCCAATGTCCTCCGGCACGTCGCGGGGCGTAGGTTCCGGTAGCTCGCGCCGGTCGATCTTGCCGCCCACGGTGCGGGTCATGGCCGGCACCTTCACCAGGAAGCTGGGGCGCATGTAGGCGGGGACGGAGGCGGCGACGTGGGCGGCGATGGTGTTGCGGTCGGCCGTGCCGACGTACCAGATGACGATGCTGTCGACGCCGGCCACCGGGCGCACGGCGGCGGCCGCCAGCTGCACGCCGGGGCAGCCGGCGGCGATGGCCTCGATCTCGCCCAGCTCGATGCGGAAGCCGCGCAGCTTCACCTGGTTGTCCACCCGGCCCAGGAAGTCGACGCGGCCGTCGATCAGGGGGCGGCCCAGGTCGCCGGTGGCGTAGAGCCGCTGTCCGGCGGCGTCCACCTTGAAGCGCTTGGCCGTTTCCTCCGGCCGGTTCAGGTAGCCGTCGGCCAGGGCGGGGCCGCCAATGTGGATTTCCCCCGTTTCGCCCACCGGCACCGGCAGCCCGTCCGGCCCCAGCACCAGCACGCGGTAGCCCGGCAGTCCCCGGCCGATGGTTACCGGCTGGCCGGCCCGGGCCTCGTCGGCCGTCGCCACCACCGAGGCCTCGGTGGGCCCGTAGGTGTTCAGCATGCGCCGGCCCGGCGCCCAACGGTCGACCAGGGCGGCGGAACAGGTCTCGCCCCCCACCACCAGCAGGCGGACATCGGGCAGATCCTCGTCGATCAGGCCCAACAGGGTGGGGACGGTGGAGAAGAAGGTGGCGCGACGGCAGCGCAACTCGCTGGCCAACAGCTGCGGGTCGCGCATCACCAGGCCGGAGGCTGGCAGCAGGCAGGCGCCCGCGGCCACGGCCAGCCACACCTCCTCGACCGAAGCGTCGAAGGCCAGCGAGAAGCCCTGCCACACCCGGTCCGTCTCGGCCAGCTGGTAGACTTGCGAGGCGCCGCGCACATAGGTCATGACGGCGCCGTGCGACAGCACGACACCCTTGGGCAGGCCGGTCGTGCCGGAGGTGAAGATGAGATAGCAGGTGTCGGCCGGCGTGGCCGGCAACACCGCGTCCGGCAAGCCATGGGCCGAGACGATGGGGTCGTCCAGCAGGGCGGTGCCGATCAGGTCTTCCGGCGCCACCGAGGCGACGCCGGGCACGGCGAAGTCGCCGGCGGCGTCGACCATCAGCACACTATCGGATTGTTCCGCGATGCTGGCCACCCGGGCGGCGGGCCAGCTGGCGTCGATGGGAATATAGGCGGCGCGGCGCAACAGGATGCCGAACAGGCAGGCGTATAATTCCGCAGTGCCACGGCCGCGCAGCATGATTCGGGCGCCGGGGCCCACGCCCCGGGCGGCCAGGGTGGCGGCCACACGGCGGGCCCGTTCGCCCATGTCGCCCCAGGTCAGCATGAAGCCATCGCCGGTTTCCACCGCCGGCAGGCCCGGCGTGGCGGCGACGCGCGCCAGGAACAGCGCCGCCAGCGTCTGGGCGCCGGCCAGGCCGTGATGCGGGCTGCCCGGCTGCTGGCCGGGCCCCTCCGCCTCCATCCGTTCGGCGATCAACGAACCGCTGAGCATCAACGTCCCACCCCTGAGCCCCGGGGGCGAGAAGCCGCCCGCCTGGGGGAACCCGGTATACGCCGGTAAAGGTCCACATTCCCATGACCGTTTTCATCCCCTACGTAGGGATGGGCACCCCGAATTCGTTGGAACGCGGGAGGCCTCGGTACGGGTCTGAGCCTATCCGATACACACCCGTTGTAGATGGCCGATCGACCCCCCATGTCAAGCGGTTGGCCTCTGGACCCAGGGTCGCATACAAAATAAAGGGGGGCGAGGGGGAAAGCCTACTTCCCTGGAGGTAGCGGCCGGGGCCCTTCGGAAGGGCGCGTAAAGCTCCGTTACAAAACGATACAAAGAGCGGCTTTTCCCGTAACACAACCCTCTGTAGGTTCAGCCTCGAAACAGGCGGACCTGCGGAGATTAGGCTTTTGGTCAGATCTTCCGCTGTAAATCAGGCGTTGTCCGCCACCACGGTCGCGGGGGCCGTGGGTTCGCTGGCAGGCACGCCCCTTTTGGGTTTCCCCAAAAGCGCTGGTCCGTGCCCGCACGAGCCCTTGCTTCCATCGTCCGTGCCACCGCCAATCCCGACATCCCAACGCGGCAGCGGTTTGGGTGCCGGCTGGACAAAAGGCTAAAGACGATGACCATCCATTCCGCTGAACTTCCGGCCGACCGGACCGACCTGGGCGCTTATGCACCGGCGGGGGCCCCTGGCCGCCTGCGGGGCCGGTCGGGGCTCAAGCGCTACCGCTGGTGGTTGCTGGCCGGGGGTGTCGTCGTCTTGGGCGCCATCGCCGCCGCCGTCCTCATGCGCTCGGGCGCCAAGCCGGCGGCCCCGGCCGCCGCCCCCGCCAAGGTGTCCGCCCTGCCGGTGACGGTTGCGCCGGTCGTCGTGGCCCCCGTCACCCGCACCCTGCTGGTCACCGGTTCGCTGGCCGCCTTCGATGACCTGCCGATCGGCACGGAAACGTCGGGCCTGGCCTTGGCCGAGGTCCTGGTCGACATCGGCGACACCGTGAAGAAGGGCCAGCTGCTGGCCCGCTTCAACGACAGCGTGCTGCGCGCCGACCTGGCCGAGAAGGAGGCGTTGCTGACCGAGGCCAAGGGCAACGTGGTCGAGGCCGACGCCAACTACGCCCGCGCCCAGGACCTGGTGCGCACCGGCGCCATGAGCGCGCGTGACCTGGACAACCGCCGGGCCCTGGCCGTCAGCATGCGCGCCCGCGTCGGCGTGGCCGAAGCCAACCGCGACCTGTCGATCGCCCGGCTGAAGCAGTCCGAGGTGCGCGCACCCGCCGACGGCACCATCACCGCCCGCACCGCCCGCATCGGCGCCGTGCTGTCCGCCGGCGGGACCGAACTGTTCCGCATGATCCGCGAGAACCGCGTGGAGCTGGTGGCCGAGGTGCCCGAGAACGACATGATGGTGGCCAAGGCCGGCCAGACGGTGAACGTCACCGTCGACGGCGACAACATGGCCCACCACTACACCGGCACCATCCGCGTGGTGGAGCCGACGGTGGACAACAAGACCCGCCTGGGCCGCCTGCGCATCGATCTGGAGCGCAATCCCGACCTGCGCCCCGGCATGTTCGTCACCGGCCGCGTGGCCGTGGGCCAGGCCGACGGCCTGGTGGTGCCGGAAGCCGCCATCGTCTACCGCGAGGTGCGGCCGGTCGTGTTCGTGGTGGACCAGGAAAACAAGGTCACCGCCCGCAGCGTCACCACCGGCGCCCGGCAGGACGGCAACATCGCCATCGTGTCCGGCGTGAAGGCGGGCGAGAAGGTGGTGCTGTCGGGGGCCGGCTACCTCAAGGACGGCGACGTGGTCACCGTGGTCGACAAGGCTGTGGAAGGCGCGGTCAAGCCGCTGCCGGTACAGCAGTAAACCGGGAAAAGGGGGCCCCATCATGAGCAGCGGCAATATCTCCGCGGTCGCCATCCGCCATCCCATCCCGCCCATCGTCCTGTTCATCGTCCTGATCATCGCCGGCATCGTCGCCTATTTCAGTCTGGACGTGACCGGCAGCCCGGATCTCGATTTCCCCGTGGTCACCGTGACGGTCAGCCGTCCGGGTGCCGCGCCGTCGGAAATGGAAGTCCAGGTGACCAAGCTGGTCGAGGATGCGGTGTCCAACATCGTGGGCCTGGACCACGTGTCGTCCGACATCACCGACGGCCTGTCCAACACGGTGCTGGAATTCAAGATCGGCTATGACACCGATCGCGCCGTGAACGACGTGCGCAACGCCGTGGCCCGCATCCGCGCCAACCTGCCGTCCGACATCTATGAGCCGCAGGTGGAACGCCAGGACGTCACGGGCGACGAAATCCTGACCTACGCCGTCTCCTCCGACACCCGGTCGGTGGAAGAGCTGTCATGGCTGATCGACAATGACATCAGCCGCGCCATCACCCATGTCTCCGGCGTGGGCGCGACGGACCGATTCGGCGGCCTGGACCGCGAAATCCGCATCAACCTGGATCCCAACCGCCTGATGGCGCGGGGCATCACGGCGGACGAGGTCAATTCCCAGCTGCGGGCGCTGAACGTCGACCTGCCGGGTGGTCGCGGTGCCGTCGGCACCAAGGAACAGTCCATCCGCACCCTGGGCTCCGCCCGGACGGTGGAGGATCTGGCCAACACCGAGATCACCATTCCGGTCTACTTCGGGACCTTCGCCGGTTCCGCCGCCAAGGTCCGCCTGAGCGACCTGGGCACCGTGACCGACGGCACGTCGGAGATGCGCTATATCTCCCGTTACGATGGCCAGCCCACGGTGGGCTTCAGCATCCGCCGCGCCCCCCATTCCTCGGAAGTGACCATCGCCAAGGGCGTGGACGAGGAAATCGACCGGCTCAGCAAGCAGTATCCCGACGTCCACTTCAACCTGATCTTCGACAACGTCAAGTACACCAAGCAGAGCTTCGCCGGTTCGGTGGAGGCCCTGGTCCTGGGCTCCTTCCTGGCGGTGCTGGTGGTGTGGTGGTTCCTGCGTGACGGCCGCGCCACCTTCATCTCGGCCGTGGCCATGCCGCTATCGACGATCCCGACCTTCCTGGCCATGAAGTGGTTCGGGTTCTCGCTGAACGGCATCACCCTGCTGGCCCTGTCGCTGGTGGTCGGCATCCTGGTCGATGATGCGATCGTGGAGATCGAGAACATCGTCCGACACATCCGCATGGGCAAACGCCCCTTCCAGGCGGCGTTGGAGGCGGCGGACGAGATCGGCCTGGCGGTGGTCGCCACCACCATGACCATCGTCGTCGTGTTCCTGCCCGTGTCCTTCATGTCCGGCATCGTCGGCCAGTACTTCAAGTCCTTCGGCGTGACCGTGGCCGTGGCCGTGCTGTTCTCGCTGCTGGTGGCCCGTCTGATCACGCCATTGATGGCCGCCTACATGCTGAAGCCGGCGCAGCCCGACCATCATAACGAGGGCGGCCGGTGGATGCGGCAGTACAGCCGGCTGCTGGGGTGGAGCATGAACCACCGCTGGCTGACCGTGCTGGCTGGCATCGGCATCTTCGCGGTGTCGCTGTTCATGGCCGCCATGCTGCCCTCCGGCTTCGTGCCGCCCAGCGACAACGGCCTGTCCACGGTGCAGGTCATCCTGCCCCCGGGCGCCACCCTGGCCGAGACGGACGCCACCACCCAGATGGTGGGCAACATCCTGGCCAAGCGGCCCGAGGTGCTGCACGTCTGGACCCGTGCCGGCCGCAACAACCAGCTGCGCAACGGTGCCGTCACCGCCATCCTGAAGCCCAAGTCCGAGCGCATGAGCAAGCAGGACTTCGAGGCAGCCGTGACGCCGGAACTGAACCGCGTGCCGGGCGCCCACATTGGCTTCAACTCGTCCATCGGCTGGGGCGCCAAGGACATCAGCGTCCTGCTGACCAGCAACGACGGCCCGGCGTTGGAACGCTTCTCCAACCAGGTGCTGGACGAGATGCGGCAGCAGCCCTTCCTGGCCAACGTCACCTCCACCGCGGCCCTGCTGCGTCCTGAAATCCAGATCCGTCCCTTCTTCGACCGCGCGGCGGAGCAGGGGGTGTCCGTGGCCGCCATCGGCCAGGTGGCAAAGATCGCCACCCTGGGCGACCTGGACACCAGCGTGGCCAAGTTCAACCTGGGGGATCGTCAGGTCCCCATCCGGGTGCAGATCGATCCCAAGTACCGCGCCGACATGGACGTGGTGGAGAACCTGCGCGTCCGCACCTCCGCCGGTGACCTGCTGCCGCTGCGCGCCGTCGCCAGCATCGGCATGGGCGCCGGTGCCGTGGAGATCGAACGCTTCGACCGGGCCCGCAAGATCGCGGTCGAGGCCGACCTGCGCGGCATCGAGGTGGGCGAGGCCATGAAGAAGATCAATGAGCTTCCCTCCATGGCCCACATGCCGCCCGGCATCTCCAAGCCCGCCTATGGGCAGACGCAGGAGATGCAGAACATGATGATCGGCTTCGCCATCGCGCTGGCCACCGCCTTCCTGCTGATCCTGGCGGTGCTGGTCCTGCTGTTCCGCAACTTCTTCCAGCCGCTGACCATCATGACCGCCCTGCCGCTCAGCTTCGGCGGCGCCTTCGCGGCCCTGCTGATCGGCCACATGTCGCTGTCCCTGCCGGCCCTCATCGGCATCCTGATGCTGATGGGCATCGTGACGAAGAACTCCATCCTGCTGGTGGAATACGCCATCGTCTCGATGCGCGACCGGGGCATGAGCCGGCGCGAGGCCCTGCTGGACGCCGGCGCCAAGCGTGCCCGCCCCATCATCATGACCACCATCGCCATGGTGGCGGGCATGGTTCCCATCGCCATCGGCGTGGGCAACGACAGCTCCTTCCAGCAGCCGATGGCGACGGCCGTGATCGGCGGGCTGATCACCTCGACCCTGTTGTCCCTGGTGTTCGTGCCGGCGGTGTTCACCATCGTGGATGATGTCAACAAGTGGCTGACGCCCAAGTTCGGCCGCTTCATCACCCCGAAGGAAGGGCCCGCCCAGGCCGTCCCCCTGCATCCGGTGGTGAAGAGCGCCGAGTAAGCGCCGGACGGTCAAGCGGTATGCGGGCGGGTCTTTGGGGGTCCGCCCGCTTGCTTTTGGTCAGTTGCCCAGCAGGCCCGCCCCCAGGTTGATGCCCAGGGCCAGGATGGCGGTGTTGAAGATGAAGGACAGCAGGCTGTGGGCCAGCACGGAGCGGCGGATGGCCGGCCCTTGCGTCGTCACGTCCGACACCTGCGCCGTCATGCCGATGGTGAAGGCGAAGTACAGGAATTCCCAATAATCGGGCTGCTTGCAGCCGGGGAAGTCGATGCCCTTGCCCTCCAGCCAATAGGAATGGGCGTAGTGCTGGGCGAAGATGACGTGGACGAAGCTCCACGAGCAGAAGACGGTGGTGGCGCCCAGGGCGGCGCTGCCGGCCACATGGGCCGTGCCCTTGGCGTCCGCCACCTCCATGACGATGGCGGCCAGGGACGCCAGCGCCGCCGTGCTGGTGACCAGCAGGATCACCCACTTGCCCGATTCCAGCTCCCGCGCGCGGGCGCGGATGCTGTCCAGGTTGGCGCGGCCGAAATGGATCAGCACCAGGGCGATATAGAGGATGATGCCGGCGCACCAGCCGATCAGCACGGCGCTGACGGGCGCCGTCGCGCGCGACGCGGCCAGGCCGACGGCGACGCTGAACGCCAGGCCGATGTATAGGCTGGGGTGGTGGCGGAAGGGCTGCAGCGGATTGAAAACGGCCATGGACGACGGCCCCGGCGATCTGGGGAAGGGAAGTCCAGCGTTAAGCCGCCGGCCCGCGCCGGGCAAGAGGACAAGAGGAAAGGCCGGCCCGGCGTTTCGACCGAGGGAATAAGCCGGGGGTGAAAGGCGGTATGGGGGTGCCCTATCGCCGTTTCGCCCCGTTTCACCGCTCGCTATGGCCTTTGGCCTATCGGGGCAAGGTCGAATGGCGGGCCGTACCGACAACGCGCCTGTTGCAATACCGTCCAAAACATCGTCCTCTGGCGCCCTGACTGGCCGGACGCCCATCTATACGGGCCCCGGTCCTCCTGGTTTCTTGCCGTTATTATCTATCGGGGTGGAGGCCCCGCTGCCCATGGTGCGTAGCTTCGCCGCGGCCCTCGCTTTGGCTGTCTTCCTGCCCGCCGCCGCCACAGCTTCCCCCCAAGAGCGCGCGCCGGCGCCCCCGCCGACCGCCCCGGCCCAGCCGGCGAAGCCCGGCCTTGGCACGCCCCCTGGTACGCCCCCCGCTGGGGCGACTCAGGCGCCGGCCGATACGGGCCCCTTCGGCCTGACCGGGCTGGAGGTGAACGCCGAGCGGGACGATCCCGAGGCCTGCTTCACCTTCAACCGGCCCCTGGCCAAGGCGCGCGCCGGCCTGCAGGACCCCTACGCCGGCAAGGTCGAGATCCTGGCCAAGACTCAGTCTGCCGCCGCGGCCGAGCCCGGCACGCCCATACAGAAGCCGGTGGTGGTGCGCGATCGCACCCTATGCGTCCAGAAGCTGGAGCATGGCCACCACTACACCGTGACCCTGAAGGCCGGCCTGCCCGCCGCTGGCGGGGCCGAGACCCTGTCCGCCCCGCAGTCGCGTGAGATCGAGGTGCTGAATCGCCGGCCGGTGCTGTCCTTCCGCAGCGGCGGCTACATCCTGCCGCGCATCGGCCGCGATGGCCTGCCCCTGCGTACCATCAACGTGGATCGTGCCCGCCTGCAGGTGCTGCACATCAAGGACCGTTCCTTGGTGGAGCAGATTTATTACGGCCGCCTGAACCAGACGCTGAATGACCTGGACGTCGGCTCCCTGGTGGAAAAGAACGGGGAGCTGGTGTGGCGCGGTGAGATGGCCGTGGGTGCCAAGCGCAACCAGGCGCAGGTGACGCCTTTCCCCATCGATGCCGTCCTGGGCCAGTTGAAGCCGGGCGTCTACGTGGCGGTGGCCGAGGATGCCGGCGCCAAGACCGCCGGCTGGGAAGGCCGCGCCACCCAGTGGTTCATCGTCTCCGACCTGGGCCTGACCACCCTGTCGGGCAGCAACGGCCTGCTGGTCTACGTCCATTCCCTGCGCACGGCGACACCGCTGGCGGGGGTGGAGGTGCGCGTGGCCGCCCGCGACAACAAGGAACTGGGCAAGGTGCTGACCGGCGCCGACGGCGCCGCCCGCTTCGACCCGGCATCCGGTGCGGCCAAGGGTCAGGCCCTGTTCGCCAGCACCAAGGACGGCGACTTCAGCTTCCTGGACCTGTCGGCGCCCGGCCTGGACTTGGCTGCGCGCGGTGCCGCCGGCCGGCCCTCCCCCGGGGCGCTGGACGCCTACGTCTTCGCCGAGCGCGGCATCTACCGCCCGGGCGAGGTGGTGCACGTCACCACCCTGCTGCGTGATGCCGCCGGCCTGGCGGTGGCGGGCCGTCCGCTGACCCTGAAGGTGCAGCGGCCCGACGGGCTGGAGATCGAGCGCTTCACCCTGGCCGACCGGGGCACGGGTGGTTACGCCGCCACCGTGGACCTGCCGGGCAACGCCGCCACCGGCACCTGGACCGTGACCGCCCACGCCGATCCCGACGGCCCGGCCGTGGGCACCTTGCGCTTCCAGGTGGCCGACTTCGTGCCGCCGCGCGTGAACCTGGACCTGACCGCCGACCAGTCCCGTGTGGGGCCGGACGGTGCGCTGACGCTGGACATCACCGGCCGTACGCCCAGCGGCGCCCCGGCGGCCAACCTGGCCGGCACCCTGTCGGTGACCCTGCGTCCGGCGGCGGATCCCTTCCCCGAGCTCAAAGGCCCGCAATTCCAGGGCTATCGCTACGGCCTGGCGCAGGAGGATGCGGTCCCGCGGCAGGAGACGCTGCCCGGCTTCGCCACCGATGCCAATGGCGTGGCCAGCGTGGCCGTGTCGCTGAAGGGCAAGCTGGACGGCTCCCGCCCGCTGGAGGCTGTGGTGCACGCGGCCCTGTTCGACGTGGGCGGCGGCACCACGGGTCACGACCTGGTGGTGCCGGTGGAACGCCACCCCTACACCATCGGCATCCGTCCCCGTTTCAACGACGACGCCGTGCCGGAGGGGGCGACCGCCGCCTTCGACGTCATCGCCGTGTCGCCGGACGGCAAGCCCTTGGACAAGGGCCAGCTGTCTTACGACCTCTATGAGGAACGCCTGGATTACGTCTGGTTCGAGGCCAACGGCAGCTGGGACTACAAGCCCCAGGTGCACGACCAGAAGGTGACGGGCGGCACGCTGGCGGCCAGCGCCAAGGCGCCGGCGGGTGTCGAGGTGCCCGTGTCCTCCGGCCGCTACCGGCTGGAGGTGTATGATCCGGCCACCGGCGTGGCGGGCAGCGTACGCTTCGCCGCCGGTTCCTGGGTCAGCGCCCGGTTGGGTGAGACGCCGGACGCGGTGGAGGTGACCGTGAAGGGTGCCGTGGGCGGTGGCCCGCTGGCGCCGGGAGGCAAGGCCGCCGTCTTCGTGCGCCCGCCCTACCGCAGCACCGTGCTGATCACCCTGGCCGACCGCGCCGTGCGCCAGACCCTGACCCGTGAGATCGGGGCCGAGGGCGCCCTGGTGGAAATCCCCGTCGATGCCGACATCGGTGGCGGCGCCTACGTCATCGCCAACGCCTTCGCCCCGGTGGAGGCCGGCCGCCGCTCGCTGCCGCGCCGCGCCGTCGGTGTGGACTATCTGCCGGTGGCCATGGCCGGCCATACGCTGACGCCCAAGGTGGACGGCCCCACGGAGGCCAAGCCGCGCCAGACCGTGCATATTCCCATCCAGGTACCGGGCGTGGCGGCGGGCCAGGGCGTGCACCTGGTGCTGGCCGCCGTCGACCAGGGCGTGCTGGACCTCACGGGCTACAAGACGCCCGACCCGGAGGCCTGGTTCTTCGGCCAGCGCCAGCTGGGCGTGGACATCCATGACGTCTATGGCCGCCTGACGGCGCCCCATGGTGCCGCCGGGGCCGCGCCGCCGGCGCCGGCCCCCACCTCCGACGCCGTGCCGCCGCGCGGCGCCCCGGTGGTGGCGCTCTATTCCGGCATTCTGCCCGTGGGCAATGACGGCAAGGTGCAGGTGCCGCTGGCCCTGCCGGACTTTCAGGGCCGTCTGCGCCTGATGGCCACCGTCTGGTCCGCCGGCGCGGTGGGCCACGCCGATCGGGTGCTGTCGGTGCGCGACCCGGTGCAGGCCGACATGGCGCTGCCCCGCTTCCTGGCGCCGGACGACACGGCCCGCCTGGCCCTGACCTTGAACAATGTCAGCGGCACGCGCGGCAGCTACACCGTCACCCTGCAGGCCGAGGGCCCGCTGTCCTTCCCCGTCGATACCGCCAACCGTGGCGTGGGCGCCAAGAAGCGCAAGGGCAAGGACGTGGTGCGGCCGGAACCGCGCGAGATCGTCGTCGTCTTCCACGGCCTGGCCAAGGGCGGCAAGGTCACCCTGAACCGCGTGGTGAAGGGGGTGGCCGTGGGTTCCGGGCGCCTGCTGATGACGGTCAAGGGGCCGGAGGGCGTGGTGCTGACCCGCGAGTTCGCCGTCCCGGTGCGGGGTAACCTGCCCGTGGTCACCCGGCACCAGACGGTGGATATCCGCCCCGCCACGACCGTCCAGGTTTCGGCCGAGTCGGCCCAGGGTCTGCGCCCCGAAACCGCGGTGTCGGGCCTGGCGCTCAGCCCCCTGCCGGAGCTGGACGTGCCGGGCCTGTTGATGACCCTGGATCGCAACCCCTACGGCTCGTCGGAACAGATCGCCAGCCGGGCCCTGCCGTTGCTCTATCTAGGCGATGCCGGCAAGGCGTTGGGGCTCTACACCGACACCACCCTGCGGGAACGCATCGACCGCGCCATCGACAAGCTGCTGACCCTGGAACGGGCCGACGGCGGTTTCGCCCTGTGGTCGGCCGACGGCCCGGCGGAGCCCTGGCTGTCCGCCTATGTCATGGACTTTCTGACCCGGGCGCGCGACGCCGGCCATGCCGTGCCGGACGCGCCCTACCGCAAGGGCCTGGACTGGCTGGTGCGCAGCATCGGCAACAGCTGGGTGGAGCCGGCGGACCTGCCGGCCCGCGCCTATGGTCTGGCCGTGGTTGCCAAGGCCAAGGCGGTGGACGCCACGCCGGTCCGTTATTTCTACGAAACGTTCTGGGATAAGCTGCCCACCCGCCTGGCCCGCGCCCATGTCGCGGCCGCCCTGGCCGCCGTGGGTCTGCCCCAGGCCCAGGACGCTTACAATCGCGTCGATGGCCTACGCATCACCCTGCCGGGCATGCGCGACTTCGGTTCCGACCTGCGGGATCGGGCGGCCAGCCTGGCGCTGCTGGCGGAGGGTAACGCCCCGCTGGACCGCGTGACCGCCCAGGCCAAGGAAGTGCAGGGTCTGCTGCGTGAGCCGGCGCTGATCAGCAGCCAGGAACGCGCCTGGCTGCTGGTGGCCAGCCGTGGGCTGATGCAGCGCTCCGGTTCCATGACGCTGGGCGTGGCCGGCCAGGCGCCGGCCGAGACCCGGCCGCTGGTCCGCCGGCTGGAGATCGGCGGCCGCCCCCTGGCCGTCCACAATGGTGGCCAGGCGCCGATACAACGCACGGTTGCCGTTGCCGGCATTCCCCTGGCGGAAGCCTCGGCCGCGGCGGCCCCCGCCGGGAACGGCCAGGGCTATACCATTGAACGACGCCTGCTGGACCTGAAGGGACGCCCGGTGGACTTGGCGCGCGTCCACCAGAACGACCTGCTGGCCGTGGTGTTGTCCGGCAAGGTGGAGGGCACGGCGCCCACCCAGGTGCTGGTCAGCGACCCGGTGGCCGCCGGCCTCGCCATCGAGACGGTGCGCATTGCCCGGGGCGGCCTGCCGCCTGAGCTGGCGGGCGCCGTGGGCGACCTCAGCGACGCCACCCATGTGGAGGCGCGGGAGGACCGCTACGTCGCCGCCGTGGACTTGGCCGGCGACCGCCGCGAATTCCGCCTGGTCTACCTGGTGCGGGCCGTTCTGCCCGGCACCTACTCCCTGGCGCCGTCGCAGGTGGAGGAATGGACCTCCCCCAACCACCAGGCCATCGGCACCGCCGGTAGTATTAGTATCCTGCCGTAGCCGGGCCCATAGGCGATTGCGGTAAAGAAACAGCCCCGGAGGCGATGGCTTCCGGGGCTGTGATCTTTTCGGGGCGGGGGAGGGACGGGCCTCAGGCCAGGGCCACCCAGACCGCTTCACGGCCCTTGGGCGCGTCGGCGATGCGCATCTGCACCCGCTGGCCTTCGTCCAGGTGGTCCATGCCACAGCGGCGCAGGACGCTCTTGTGCACGAAGACGTCCTTGCCGCCGTCGTCGGCCAGGACGAAGCCGAATCCCTTGTCGGCCTTGAACCATTTGACGGTGCCGTCGATCTCGATCTCCGACCCGGTGGGCACGCGGTCGCGGGTGCGGGGGGCGGGGCCGCCGCTACGCTCCGGCGGTGCCGCGGTGCCCGTCACCTCCACGATGCGCAGCACCTGGGGGCCCTTGGGACCCGCGCCGATGGTGCACAGCAGTTCCGTCCCCTCGGTGATGTCGGCCAGGCCGGCGCGGCTGATCACCGAGATGTGCAGGAAGGCGTCAGGCGTTCCATCCTCCAGGGCGACGAAGCCGAATCCCTTCGAGGTATTGAACCATTTAACCTGGGCCTTGGCCGGGAGACCCTCCTCCTGGCTGAAGGCGTCATACGATCCGAAGCGTGGCACGAGGCAGTACCTTCCCGATTGCGCCGGGTTCGCCCGAACGGGCGCCGGCCCGATGATCTCACCTCCCAACAACCGCCGTTCCGGGTGCGTCCGGAGCGTCCGGAACTGTCCCTGGTTTTCTTCAATGCGGCAGCTTAACCCGTCTTAATGGTAAACATAAACTCCTGGGGACCGCTACTGTAATGTGTGGGGAAATGTTGCGCTGCGGCAGGGGCTTCGTTCCTTTCATCCACAGGGCTTGGGCACCCGGCCGGGGCTGGTTTCACGGCGGTGCCCAACCCCCGGCGGCAACTTGGGGTTGCCGGTTGCCGGGCCCGCGGACGGGCCGCGGCACCTGCCCGCTGCATGAAACGCTTGAGTAGCGTCCGCGATGCAGGCACGTTACCGCCCTAGACCGGGGATGGATGCCCCGGCATATCGGTTGCCGATACGACCGCCGGGTATGCGTCCCTCGTCGCCAGGTCGGCACCCTGAGCTTCAAATCACGAATTGGAGCGGTGGCACCCCCATACCTGAGTGGAGGGCCGCCCCTGGGGAGAAAACGTATGATGGCCGACCCGGCCGTGAGTGCGGCGCACATTTGGGAACATAGCTATCCGACGGGCGTGGACTGGAACGCGCCCATACCGGTGAAGCCCCTGACGGACCTGTTCGACAGCTCCGCCGCGCGCTTCGCCGACCGGCCCTTCATCGATTTCCTGGGAAAACGCTACAGCTATCGCCAGGGCGCCGACATGGTGGACCGGGTGGCGAAGGGGCTGCAGGCGCTGGGTGTGGGCCGGGGCAGCAACGTGGGCCTGTTCCTGCCCAACACCCCCTATTCCGTCTTCTGCTACTACGGCATCCTGAAGACCGGCGCCACGGTGGTGAACTTCAACCCGCTGTATGCGGAGCGCGAACTCGTCAAGCAGATCAATGACTCCGAGGTGGAGATCATGATCACGGTCGACGTGCCGCAGTGCTACGACAAGCTGGTCCTGATGCTGGGCCAGACTTGCCTCAAGACCATCGTCACCGGTCGCATGGCCGACATCCTGCCCTTCCCGAAAAGCCTGCTGTACCCGCTGGTGAAGCGGAAGGACATCGCCCACCCGCCGGCCGACGGCCATAACCTCAGCTTCCGCGCCCTGACGGCCAACGACGGGCGCTACGCCCCCGTGACCATCAACGCGGTCGAGGACGTGGCCGTGCTGCAGTACACCGGCGGCACCACGGGCGTGCCCAAGGGCGCCATGCTGACCCACGCCAACCTCACCGCCAACACGGTGCAGTCGGCGCTGTGGTTCTACCAGGGCCGGCCGGGGCAGGAGCGCATGCTGGGCGTGCTGCCCCTGTTCCATGTCTTCGCCATGACGGGCGTCATGAACCTGTCCATCTACCTGGGCGCGGAGATGATCCTGCTGCCCCGGTTCGAGATCGAGCAGGTGCTGGACACCATCGACAAGAAGAAACCGACCCAGTTCCCGGCGGTGCCCACCATCTACACCGCCATCAACAATTACAAGGACCGGGCCAAGTACGACCTGTCCTCGCTGGCCTTCAGCATCTCCGGCGGCGCGCCGCTGCCGCTGGATGTCTGCCAGACTTTCGAGGGCCACACCGGCTGCAAGCTGGTGGAGGGCTACGGCCTGTCCGAGTCGTCGCCCGTCGCCACCGTCAACCCCATCGACGGCCCGATGGGCGGCAAGGTCAAGGTGGGCTCCATCGGCCTGCCCGTGCCCGGCACCGTCATCGAGATCATCGATGTGGAGGACGGCAAGACCCCGGTGGCCCAGGGCCAGCGGGGTGAGGTCTGCATCAGCGGCCCGCAGGTCATGAAGGGCTACTGGAAGCGCCCGGATGAGACGGCACTGACCCTGCGCAACGGCCGCCTGCACACCGGCGACGTCGGCTATATGGATGAGGACGGCTACATCTACATCGTCGACCGCATCAAGGACATGATCCTGGCCGGCGGCTACAACGTCTATCCCCGCAACGTGGAAGAGGCGATCTACCTGCACCCGGCGGTGAACGAATGCATCGTGCTGGGCGTGCCCGATCCCTATCGCGGCCAGACGGTGAAGGCCTACATCAAGCTGACCGAGGGCCACACCCTGACGCAGGCGGAGCTGTGCGACTTCCTGCGCGACAAGCTGTCGGCCATCGAGCTGCCCAAGCAGGTGGAATTCCGTACCGAGCTGCCGAAGACCATGATCGGCAAGCTGTCGCGCAAGGCTCTGCTGGATGAGCTGGAGGCCCAGAAGAAGGCCTCCTGACGCCGGCACCAGCTTGCGCCTAATATCCACGGCGGCGGTGCCCAGGCATCGCCGCCGTTTTCTTTTGACCCATCCGTATCGCTCGAAGGTTCCCATGCCCAAAGTCGTCGTCGCCGGCAGCATCAACACCGATGTCCTCACCACCATGCGGCGGGCGCCGCGCCCGGGGGAGACGGTCAGCGGTGAGACCGTGGCCTTCGGCCGGGGCGGCAAGGGCCTTAACCAGGCCGTCGCCGCCGCCCGCCAGGGCGTGGCGGTGGAATTCATCGGCCGTGTGGGCCGCGACGCCTTCGGCGACCAGGCGCTGGCCTTTTTCAAGGCCAACGGCGTGGGCACCAGGGGCATCGCCCGGACCGACACCGCCACCGGCACCGCCATCGTCATGGTGGACGCCAGCGCCGAGAACAGCATCGTCGTCATCCCCGCCGCCAATGGCGAGGTGTCGCCGGCCGATCTGGAGGCCGTCACCATTGAGCCGGGCGACATCCTGGTCAGCCAGTTCGAAATTCCCCGGGCCACCATCGCCGCCTTCTTCCGCCGGGGCCGCGCCGCCGGCGGCCTCACCGTGCTGAACGCCGCCCCGGCCCTGGATGACGCGCCCGACAGCCTGTGGGCCGACGTCGACATCCTGGTGGTGAACGAGACGGAGCTTGGCCACTTCGCCGGTGTCGAGGTGCCGGGCGACGCGGCGGAGGACGCCGTCGCCGCGGCCGCCCGCCGCCTGATGCGGCGCCCGGGCCAGACCGTGGTGGCCACCCTGGGTGTGCGCGGCGCCCTGGCGGTCACGGCGGATGACCAGGTCATCGTGCCCGGCCGCAAGGTCAAGGCGGTGGACACCACCGGCGCCGGCGATTGCTTCGTGGGCTCCCTGGCCGCCCGGCTGGCCCAGGGCGACGCGCTGCCCCAGGCCATGCGCCACGCCAACGTCGCGGCCAGCATCGCCGTGACGCGGGTAGGGGCGGGCGATGCCATGCCCACCGCCGACGAAGTGCTGGCGCTGTCGGTCTAAACCTACCCGGCAAGCTTTGCCCGGCGGCGGTTCCGTGCCACCGCCGGGCCGCCAATTTCTTGCAATCGTGTAGGGAATCCAAGCCTTTCAGGGGCAGCCCCAAGTGGCATACCCCTTGCTCTCCTCTTCGCGCAAAGACGCGACCTAGCCCCCGAGGAGGAGTGGATGTCCTTCGTCCAGGATTGTGTGGACCTTTCCCGCCAGCACTTGATGGCCGGCTTCCTGGCGGAAGCGGAGATGAGCTGCCGCACCGCGCTGGCGACGGAGCCCGTCCATGCCGAGGCCACCCATCTCCTGGGCGTCATCGCGCTGAAGGCCAACCGGCCGATCGAGGCCAACGACCTGTTCGAACGGGCCATCGCGCTGGATGGCGAGAACTTCCAGTACCACAACAGCCGTGGCGTCCTGCTCTATGGCTGCCGCCAGTTCGAGATGGCGGAGGCCTGCTTCCGCACGGCCGTCACCCTCAACCCCGACGACGCCATCAGCCAGAACAACCTGGGCAACGCCCTGCGCGCCCTGGGCCGCCTGGCCGAGGCGGAGGCCCGCTTCCGCGAGGCGGTGGAGATCAACCCCCGTTATGCCGAGGCGCACAACAACCTGGGCAACACCCTGCGGGAGCTGGGCAACCTGGAGGAGGCGGAGTTCTGCCTGCGCCACTCCCTGGGCCTGCTGCCCGACAACCTCGACGCCCTATACAACCTCGGCACCCTGCTGCTCTACACCGGCCGGCTGGAGGAAGCCGGTGGCCTGTTCGCCCAGGTGCTGGCCGCCGACAGCAGCCGGTACGAGGCCGCGATCTGCCTGGCCCAGGTGTTCCAGGGCCAGGACCGCACGGAGGACGCCGTCGCCCTGCTGACCGGGGTGCAGACCCGCCTGCCGGAAAACCAGGCGGTGCAGTACGCCCTGCAGCTGCTGCGCAGCACCCAGGTGCCGGCCTGGCACATCCCCCGGCTGAATGATCACGAGCGCAACGACGCCTATGAGGCGGCGCTGCTGCGCGCCATCCGACCGGGCGATCTGGTGCTGGAACTGGGCGCCGGTTCAGCCCTGGTCAGCATGATGGCCGCCCGCGCCGGTGCCGCCCGCGTGATCGCCTCCGAACCCCTGGCGGCCCTGGCCACCGTGGCGCGCGAGACCGTGGCCCTGAACGGCTACGCCGACCGCATCACCATCGTGTCGAAGAAGCCGCAGGATCTGAAGCTGGGCGTGGATCTGCCGCGTCCGGCCGACGTGCTGGTGTCCGACATCGTCAACGTCGGCATGCTGGCGCCCGACATGCTGGCCATCCTGGACCACGCCCGCCGCAACCTGGCCCGCCCCGGCGCCCGCGTCATCCCCGCCGCCGCCACCGTCTGGGCCCAGCTGATCCAGGCCGACGACCTGCGCAACGTCAGCCCGATTCGCAGTGTCAGCGGTTTCGACATGAGCCGGTTCGACCAGTTCCGCGCCCCGGGCTATCAGCAGATCGACCTGGCCACCGACACCCACCAGATGCTGTCCGATCCGTTTCCGGCCTGGTTCTTCGACTTCCGCGTCAGCATGCCGGACAGCGACCTGAAAAGCCTGACCATCCAGGCGACCAAGCCGGGCCTGGTCCAGGGGGTCGCCTTCTGGTTCGACCTGCACATGGATGAAGAGGTGGTCTACAGCTCCCGCTCCGCCGCCCGCACCAACCACTGGAAGCAGGCCGTCTACTTCTTCGGCCACGATTTTCCCGTGGCCCAGGGCCAGCCCATGCTGCTGGGCACCGGTTACGACCGGACGCAGATACATTTCTTTATTTGAGTTCCCTCACGCGGCGGGCGGCCGCATCCGCGGCCTTGCCTTATCCTCGCTGCGCCCTTCGGTGCTCGCTCCGGCGGCCGCGGTCGCGGCCTAGGGGCGCTTTGATTGAAGGGGAGGCGCCCGGCGCTTGAGGGCACGATTTTTCAAATCAATGGTTAACCCGAACGGGTGAAGTTGAAAGTTGATTCAGGCGATTGACATCGGCCGCCTCTCACTTTACGTTTACGTAAACGTAAGGCGCCGACCCTCCGCTGAAAGAGAGGGGTTCGGCCAGCCCAGGGAGAGGACCCATGCCCGACGGAGCGCCCGTGACGGCGGTGGAAGAGACCTACACCATCAGTCAACTGGCCGAGGCGTTCGAGCTGACGCCCCGCACCATCCGCTATTACGAGGACGAAGGCCTGCTGACCCCGCGCCGCGAGGGGCAGCAGCGGGTCTATACCCACCGCGACTGGGCGCGCCTGAAGCTGATCATGCGCGGCAAGCGCCTGGGCTTCACCATCGCCGGCATCAAGGACTTCCTTGACCTCTATGAGGTGGGCGACGCCCAGGTGCCGCAGATGCGCTTTCTGCTGAGCAGCGCCCGCGACCGTATCGCCACCCTGGAACAGCAGCTGCGCGACGTGCAGCAGACCCTGGTCGACCTGAAGGAGATCGAGGGGCTGGTGGTCGATCATCTGGCCCGCAAGGGCGCGCTGGACGCCTGACGGCGCCCGGCCTGCACCATCTTTTCCGCCGTGCCGGGGACGCATCCCGGTCCGGCCTTTCCCGCGTCATCCCCCATCCGGCGCCCGCCAAATGAGGCGCCGCCCCGTTTGCCAAGGCGAGGAATACACCAATGACTAAAGCCGTTATCGCCGGTTACGCCCGGTCCCCGTTCACGCTGGCCAACAAGGGCGATCTGGTGAAGGTCCGTCCCGACGATCTGGCCGCGACGGTGATCAAGGCGCTGGTCGAGCGCACGGGCGTGAACACCGCCGATCTGGAAGATCTGATCGTCGGCTGCGCCTTCCCGGAAGGGGAGCAGGGCTTCAACGTCGCCAAGCTGATCGGCATGATCGCCGGCCTGCCCCAGAGTGTGGCGGGCACCACGGTCAACCGCTTCTGCGGCTCCTCCATGCAGTCCATCCACATGGCGGCGGGCGCCATCGCCCTGGGTGCCGGCAAGGCCTTTATCGCCGCCGGTGTCGAGAGCATGACCCGCATCCCCATGGGGGGCTTCAACCCCATGCCCAACGCGGCCCTGCATGCCGCCAACCCGGGCGCCTACATGGCCATGGGCATCACGGCCGAGAACCTGGCCAAGAAGTTCGGCTTCAGCCGCGCCGACCAGGAGGCCTACGCCGTCACCTCGCACCAGAAGGCCGCCGCCGCGCAGGCCGCCGGCCGCCTGGCCGATGAGATCGTCGGCATCGACGTGAAGGGCAAGCTGGTGGACAAGGACGGCTGCATCCGTCCGGAGACCACCACCGAGACCCTGGCCGGCCTGAAGCTGGCCTTCGACCAGGAGGGCACCGTCACCGCCGGCACCTCCAGCCCGCTGACCGACGGCGCCTCCGCCACGCTGGTGACCAGCGAGGAATACGCCAAGGCCCACGGCCTGCCCATCCTGGCCCGCATCCGCTCGGTCGCCGTGTCCGGCTGCGACGCCACCATCATGGGCTACGGCCCGGTGCCGGCCTCGCGCAAGGCGCTGGAGCGCGCCGGCCTGACGGTGAAGGACATCGACATCGTCGAGAGCAACGAGGCCTTCGCCGTGCAGTCCATGACCGTGGCGCGCGAACTGGGCTTCGACCCCGCCAAGGTGAACCTGGACGGCGGCGCCATCGCCCTGGGCCACCCGCTGGGTGCCACCGGCGCCCGCATCACCGGCAAGGCCGCCAGCCTGCTGAAGCGCGAAGGCAAGCAGTTCGCGCTGGCCACGCAGTGCATCGGCGGTGGTCAGGGCATCGCCACCGTCCTGGAAGCGGTCTGATCGGCCCCCGGTTGAGGAGAGACCCCATGGAAATCAAAAGCGCCGCCGTCATCGGCGCCGGGGTGATGGGCAGCGGCATCGCCGCCCACATCGCCAACGCGGGCATTCCCGTCTTCCTGCTGGACATCGTTCCCCAGGCCGTGAAGGACAGCGGCGGTGACCGCAGCGTCGTCGCCAAGGGGGCGGTCGAAAAGCTGCTGAAGGGCGAGCCCGCAGCCTTCATGCACAAGGACGCCGCCCGCCTGGTGACCCCTGGCAATACGGAAGACGACCTGGAGAAGCTGAAGGACGTCGACTGGATCATCGAGGCGGTGATCGAGAACAAGGACATCAAGCACGCCCTGTACCGCCGCCTGGACGCGGTGCGCAAGCCGGGCTCGGTCGTCAGCTCCAACACCTCCACCATCCCGCTGGAGATCCTGCTGGAAGGCGCCAGCGACCAGTTCGCCGCCGACTTCATGATCACCCACTTCTTCAACCCGCCGCGCTACATGCGGCTGCTGGAGATCGTGGCCGGGCCGAAGACGCGCAAGGATGCGATCGACACCATCCGCCAGGTGTGCGACGTGCGCCTGGGCAAGGGCGTCGTGCACTGCAAGGACACCCCCGGCTTCATCGCCAACCGCATCGGCACCTACTGGTTCCAGGCGGCGGTGAACGCCGCCGAGGATCTGGGCCTGACGGTGGAGGAGACCGACCTCATCACCGGCAAGCCCATGGGCCTGCCCAAGACCGGCACCTTCGGCCTGCTGGACCTGGTCGGCATCGACCTGGGGCCGCACATCGCCAAAAGCCTCCTGTCCACCCTGCCGGCGCAGGACGATTACCGCCGCGTCTATCGCGAGAATCCGCTGCAGGCGAAGATGATCGCCGAGGGCTACACCGGCCGTAAGGGCAAGGGCGGCTTCTACCGCCAGATCAAGACGCCGGACGGCAAGCGCATCCGCGAGACCATTGATCTCAAGACCGGCGTCTACCGCCCGACCGTGAAGGCCGAGCTGGCGTCGGCCAAGGAACGCAGCCTGAAGGGCCTGGTGACCCACAGCGACAAGGGCGGCCAGTACGCCTGGAAGGTGCTGAGCCAGGCGCTGGCCTACGCCGCCAGCCTGGTGCCGGAGATCGCCGACACCATCCTGGACGTCGATGCCGCGATGCGCCTGGGCTACAACTGGAAGCAGGGCCCGTTCGAGATGATCGACGCCCTGGGCACGGCCTGGTTCGCGGAGAAGCTGACCGAGGCCGGCCTGCCGGTGCCGGCCCTGGTGACGCTGGCCGCCGGCCGCCCCTTCTACAAGGTCGAGGACGGCCGCCTGCACTACCTGACCACCCAGGGCGAGTACGCCGTGGTGGAGCGGGGCGAGGGCGTGCTGCTGCTGTCCGACATCAAGCGGGCGTCCAAGCCCGTGGCCAAGACGGCGTCGGCGGCCCTGTGGGATATCGGCGACGGCGTGCTGTGCCTGGAATTCACCGGCAAGATGAACGCCCTGGATGACCAGGTGATGGCGCTGTACCGCAAGGCCATCGACATCATCGGCGACGGCTCCTCCGGGCCCTACAAGGCGCTGGTCATCCATAACGAGGGCGACAACTTCTCCGTCGGCGCCAACCTGGGCCTGGCCCTGTTCGCGCTGAACATCGCCCTGTGGCCGCAGATCGAGCAGGCGACGGCCGAGGGCCAGCAGACCTACAAGGCGCTGAAGTACGCGCCCTTCCCGGTGGTGGGCGCGCCCTCGGGCATGGCGCTGGGCGGCGGCTGCGAGATCCTGCTGCACTGCGACGCGGTGCAGGCGCACGCCGAAAGCTACATCGGCCTGGTCGAGGTGGGCGTGGGCCTGGTCCCCGGCTGGGGCGGCTGCAAGGAAATGCTGTTCCGCCACACCTACAACAAGAAGCGCCCGGGTGGTCCCATGCCCCCCATCGCCAAGGCCTTCGAGTACATCAGCACGGCCAAGGTGGCGAAGTCGGCGTTCGAGGCGAAGGAGATGCTGATCCTGCGCCCGACCGACGGCATCACCATGAACCGCGACCGGCTGCTGGCCGACGCCAAGGCCAAGGCCCTGGAACTGGCCAAGGACTACAAGGCGCCGGAACCGCTGGAGATCCGCCTGCCTGGTCCCGGCGCCCGCACGGCGCTGGAAATGGCGGTGGAAGGTTTCCACGGCCAGGGCAAGGCGACCGACCACGACGTGGTGGTGTCCGGGGAACTGGCCTGGGTGCTGAGCGGTGGCGACACCGACATCACCACGGTGCTGACCGAGGACGACCTGCTGGACCTGGAGCGCGAGGCCTTCATGCGCCTGGTGCGCACGCCCGGCACCATCGACCGCATCGACCACATGCTGTCCACCGGCAAGCCGCTGCGCAACTGACGCCCTGTCTTTGGGGGCCGGGGCGGGGAACCGCCCCGGCGTCTTCCAACGCTTAAGGAATTCTCCGATGCCGACCTACAAGGCGCCGCTCGAAGACATCGATTTCGTCCTGAACGACCTGCTGCAGGCCGACAACCTGACCAAGCTGCCGGGCTTCGAGGACGCCACCCGCGACCTCGTCTCCAGCATCCTGGAAGAGGCGGCCAAGCTCTGCGAGAACGAGTTGCAGCCCCTGAACCGCCCCGGCCATGAGGAGGGCTGCCACTACGAGAACGGCGTGGTGCGTACGCCCAAGGGCTTCAAGGAAGCCTACCAGGCCTACGTCGACGGCGGCTGGCAGGGCCTGTCCATGGACCCGAAGTACGGTGGCCAGGGCCTGCCCCACGCCATCACCTTCGTGCTGGAAGAGCTGCTGATCTCCGCCAACATGGCCTTCGCCATGTACCCGGGCCTGACCCAGGGGGCGTGGAACGCCATCCACACCCACGCCGACGATCAGCTGAAGGACACCTACCTGCCCAAGATGACCACGGGCGAGTGGTCCGGCACCATGTGCCTGACGGAGCCGCACTGCGGCACCGACCTGGGCCTGATCAAGACCAAGGCCGTCCCCAACGACGACGGCAGCTACAGCATCACCGGCACCAAGATCTTCATTTCCGCAGGCGAGCATGACCTGACCAGCAACATCATCCACCTGGTGCTGGCCAAGCTGCCGGACGCGCCCCCGGGCGTGAAGGGCATCAGCCTGTTCCTGGTGCCCAAGTTCCTGCCGACCGAGGACAACCAGCCCGGTCCGCGCAACGGCGTCATGTGCGGCTCCATCGAGCACAAGATGGGCATCATGGCCAACGCCACCTGCGTCATGAACTTCGACGATGCCAAGGGCTGGCTGGTGGGTGAGCCGCACAAGGGCATGCGTGCCATGTTCACGATGATGAACGCCGCCCGCCTGGGTGTCGGCATGCAGGGCCTGGGCATCGCCACGGTCGCCTATCAGAACGCGCTGACCTACACCAAGGAACGCCTGCAGGGCCGCGCCCTGACCGGCGCCAAGGAGCCGGAGAAGGCGGCCGACCCGCTGATCGTCCATCCGGACGTGCGCAAGAACCTGATGACCATCAAGGCCTTCACCGAGGGCGCCCGCGCCCTGGGCTACTGGGTGGGCATCCAGCTGGACCAGGCCGACCACAACCCGGACCCCAAGGCCCGGGCCGAGGCGGACGAGTTCGTGGCCCTGCTGACACCGGTGGTGAAGGCTTACTTTACCGACATGGGCTATGAGTGCGCCACCATGGCCCAGCAGATGTACGGTGGCCACGGCTACATCCGCGAATGGGGCATGGAGCAGTTCGTGCGCGATGCCCGCATCGCCATGATCTACGAGGGCGCCAACGGCATCCAGGCCCTGGACCTGGTGGGCCGCAAGCTGGGCCAGGACATGGGCCGCCTGCTGCGCCGCTTCTTCCACCCGCTGGCGGGTGAGCTGGAGTCGGCGATGGAAGACACCGACCTGCTGGAATTCGCCGGCCCGCTGGCCAAGGCCTTCGGCAAGCTGCAGCAAGCCACCGCCATCGTCGCCCAGAGGGGGATGAAGAACCCGGACGAGGCGGGTGCGGCCTCCACCGACTACCTGCGCATCTTCGGCCTGGTGGCCCTGGGCTGGATGTGGCTGCGCATGGTGAAGGTGGCGAACGCCAAGCTGGCCGAAGGCGGTAACGGCAAGTCCGGCTTCTATGAGGCCAAGATCAAGACCGCCCGCTTCTTCGTCCAGCGCCTGCTGCCGGAGGTGGATTTCCGCTTCAAGGCCCTGATGTCGGGGGCCAAGACCGTCATGGACCTGGAAGCCGACCTGTTCTGAGGCCCACACCCGCTTTTTCTCCGTCGATGCCGGTTCGACAGCCATTGCGCGTTGTCCCGGCATCGACCAAACTATTGAAATGAGAGGATCAAACGCCAATCCCGGGACAATTGTCCAAGAGGTGGGGGGATCCTTGAATTGGGCGTTTGGGAATGTGCGTTTGAACCAAGACCCACTCGGCTAATGAGACGCGCGCGTCGGCGGACAGCCGGCCGCATAAGGGAGGAAAAAGGATGAAGTGGAGCAACACCGCGTTGGTCGGCGGCGCCTTCGCCGTCTTTCTGGGGGGCATGGCGGGCGTCGCCATGGCGCAGTCCGCGGCTGATCTGGGCAAGACCCTGACGCCGAACGGCGCCGAAAAGGCGGGCAACAAGGACGGCACCATCCCGGAATGGACGGGCGGCATCACCGCCCCGCCGGCGGGGTACAAGGCTGGCGGCGTCTACGTCGATCCCTACGCCAGCGACAAGCCGTTGTTCACCATCACCGGCCAGAACATGGCCCAGTACGCGGACAAGCTGCCGGAAGGCCTGAAGGCCCTGCTGAAGCAGTATCCCGACTACAAGATGAACGTCTATCCCACGCACCGCAGCGCCTCGCTGCCCAAGAGCGTCTATGACGAGACGCTGGCCAACGCCACCCGCGCCAAGCTGGTGGATGACGGCAACGGGGTCGAGGGCGCCAAGGTGGGCGTGCCCTTCCCGATTCCCAAGACGGGCGTGGAGGTGGTGTGGAACCACATCCTGCGCTGGAAGGGCAAGCAGCTGGAGCGCACCTACGGCGCCGCCAACCCGCAGGCCGACGGCTCGTACACGATGATCAACATCAACGAGAAGTCGAAGTTCCTGTACTCCGACACCGGTCCTGAGGGCCAGACCTCGCTGTACTTCCAGCAGGAGGTGACGGCGCCGGCCCGCCTGGCGGGCGAAATCCTGCTGGTGCATGAGACCATGGACCAGGTGAAGGAACCGCGTAACGCCTGGACCTACAACCCCGGCCAGCGCCGCGTGCGCCGCGCGCCCAACGTCGCCTACGACAATCCGGGCACGGCCTCCGACGGCCTGCGCACCTCGGACCAGCTGGACGTCTTCAACGGCTCCCCCGACCGGTACGAGTGGAAGCTGGTGGGCAAGAAGGAGATGTACGTCCCTTACAACGCCTATCAGCTGCAGAGCGACAAGCTGACCTACGACCAGCTGATCAAGGCCAAGCACATCAACCAGGACTACGCCCGCTATGAGCTGCACCGGGTGTGGGTGGTCGAGGGCAAGCTGAAGTCCGGCACCAGCCACATCTATCCCCGCCGCACCTTCTACGTGGACGAGGACAGCTGGGGCATCCTGGTCGCCGACCAGTACGACAGCCGCGATCAGCTGTGGCGCGTGACCGAGGCCCACGGCATCAACTTCTACGATGTCCAGACCTTCTGGGCGGGCCTGTTCGCCGTGTACGACCTGCAGTCGGGCCGTTACACCGCCAGCGGCTTCACCAATCAGGAGAAGCCCTACAACTTCAACGTCAACCTGACGGCGGCCGACTTCTCGCCGGACAGCCTGCGCCGGTCCGGCGTGCGCTGAGGCTTGAAGGAACTGGCGGCGGGGGACGCGCCCCCGCCGCCGATACCCGGCCCTGACGGGCTGGCTACCACTGGGATCGCATCCGGCCGGGTTCAGGTCCGCCGGAAGCGTAAAGCCCGCGGGAGGAAGGACGCACCTCCCGCGGGCTTTTCCTTTTTCACCGGTGGAAATGGTGCCGGTCAAGTTTCCCTAAACGTAAAGGGGTAGTTCGCGCCGAGCTATTGAGAGGGAGCGGTACGTTGGCTGAACCCCATCCGGTCCACACCGTCGCGGATTATTTGACGCTATGGCTGTCGGCAGATGCCGAAGCCCCTCGGCTCAAGACGCGGGATACGCACGGCGATCCGGTGGAATTGGGGGAAAAGGACGTCGCGGACCTCACCGCCATTCTTCAGGCGTTTCTGGTGCAGATGCGCTGAAGGGCCGGTCCCGGCCTCAGGCCGTGGCGCGGGCGCTGCCGGTATCGTTTTCCGGCGCTGGCAGCCGCACGGTGACGACGGTGCCCCGGCCGGGAACGCTGGCGATGTCCAGGCTGCCGCCCAGCATCTCCACGAAGCGTTTGGTCAGGGGCAGGCCCAGGCCGGTGCCGCGCACGCCCGGCTGCTGGGCGCCCCGCACCTGGCCGAAGGGCTTCAGGGCGATGGGCAGTTCATGCGGGGCCATGCCCACGCCGGTATCACGCACGATCAGGATCAGCGCGCCGCCCTTGTCGTCGGCCTGCACCTCCACCGTCACCCGGCCGCCGCGCGGCGTGAACTTCAGGGCGTTGGAGCCCAGGTTCAGGATGATTTGGCGCACCTTTTCCGGGTCGGTGCGCAGGCGCAGCGGCTGCTCCGGCACCTTCACCGTCAGGTCCACGCCGCAATCGGCCGCCAGGGTGCGCAGCATGCGGGTGCTGTCCTGCACGGCGCGGCCGATGTCGATGTCGCGGATGTCCAGGGTCACCTGGCCCGACTCGGCGCGGCTGAGGTCCAGCGTGTCATCGACGACGGCGGCCATGTGGCTGGCCGCGGCGTGCACATCCTCGGCATATTCCAGGTAACGGGCGTCGCCCAGCGGTCCATGGAACTCCCGCCGCAGCAGGTCGGCGAAGCCCAGGATGGCGTTCAGGGGCGTGCGCAGTTCATGCGTGGCATGGGCCAGGAACTCCGCCTTCTGGCGGATCTCCGTACGGGTCTGTTCAAGCGCCGCCAGCAGGGTCCGCTCCCGCTCCTGCATCGTTTCCAGCGACTCCAGCAGGCGGGCGGTTCGGTCCTTGACCTGGATGTCCACCTGCCGCTGCTGCTGTGCCACCTGCCGGCTCAGGAACTGCAGGTGGGCGGCGCCGGCCACGCGGGTCACCACCTCCATCGGGTCGCAATTGTGGGCGATGAAATCGCTGACGCCCCGCCGGCGCGCTTCCTCGCGCGCGGCGGCGTCCAGCACGCCGGTGCGCAGCAGCAGGGTGGGACGCTCCCCCGCCGGCATCCGGGCCAGCGTGCCCAGGGCGGTCATCAGGGCATTGACGGCGGCGGGGCTGTCGCCCGGCTGGTTCAGCACCAGCACGTCGGGCGACAGGTCACGGCAGTACTGCGGCAGCTCCATGAGGTCTTGCCGGCAGTGCACGAAACGGAATCCACCTTGGCGCAACAAATCCACCAGGGAGATCAGCAATCCCTGGTTGCCATCGACCAGCAGGACGGTGGCGTTACGTTGATCTTGGGCCAGAAGGTTGGCCGGCATCTTGAATAGTTCGGGCATGGGGTCTCTAAAGCTGATCCCCCACTTTACAGGATTCCCGTACCTTTGTCCTGGGCCGTGAGCGTGGTCCGCACTAAAAGCAAAGTCTTGGCCAAAGGTTTAGTTAACGAGTCAGAGACTAGGCAAGAGGTATTAGATTCGGAATGTGAACCGGATGCAAACGACTCGGTTGACTCGTTACCTAAAAATTTCCCCGTATTTTTTAGGGTTTTCCAAGTGCTTGGGACCCTGAGACCGCCATCACGGCGTGCGTTTGTACCAACGCTCCGCCGCCTGGTCGTCCTCCTCCTTGGCCGCCACCCAGCGGGCGCCGGCCGGCGTCTCCTCCTGTTTCCAGAAGGGGGCCTTGGTCTTCAGCCAGTCCATCAGGAACCAGCAGGCCTCGAACGCGGCGGCGCGGTGGGCGCTGGCGCAGGCGGCCAGCACGATGCGGTCGCCGGGCAGCAGGCGGCCATGGCGGTGGATGATCAGCACGCCGTCCAGCGGCCAACGGGCCCGCGCCTCCGCCTCGATCGCCGCCAGCTGCCGCTCCGTCATGCCGGGATAGTGCTCCAGGGTCATGGCGCTGATGCTGTCGCCACCCCCATCCCCTTTGGACATATCGCGGACCAGGCCGACGAAGCTGGCCACGCCGCCGATGGACGGGTTGCCGCCGCTCAGGGCCGCCAGTTCCGCGCCCACGTCGAAGTCCTCCGCCTGGACGCGTATGGCCATGTCAGCCCCCGGTCACGGGGGGGAACAGGGCGACCTCATCCCCCGGCGCCAGGGGATGGTCCATGCCGACATAGTCCTGGTTCACCGCTACCTTGACCACCGCGCGGTTGGCCAGGGCGTCGGCATAGTGGGGGCCGCGCGACTGCAGCCAGGTGATCAGGTCGCCGGTGGTGGCCACGCCGGCGGGCGGCGCCACCTCTTCCTCCGCAGTGCCGATCTTGGCGCGCAGCCAGGCGAAATAGAGGATGCGCATGACGGTCAGGCCCCCGTGCGCACAGGGGCGGCGGCCGGTGCCTTGGCCGCCGGCTCCACCTGGACGGAGGCGCCGGCGGGGGCCAGCATGTGGCGCAGGCCGGCGCGCAGGTAGTCCCAGCCGGTGATCAGGGTCAGCACGGCGGCGGCCCACAGGCCGATCTCCCCGATGGGGCGGACATACAGCCAGTCCGGCCCGTGGTCGCCCACGATCAGCCAGCCGATGGCCATCAGCTGGATGGCGGTCTTCCACTTGGCCAGGCGCGAGACGGGGACGCCCACGCGCAGGCCGGCCAGGAATTCCCGCAGGCCCGACACCATCACCTCGCGCAGCAGGATGATGACGGCGGGCAGCACGGCATGGCCGGCGATCTTGTGGTCAGCCACCAGCAGGAACAGCACCGCCGCCACCAGCAGCTTGTCGGCGATGGGGTCCAGAAAGCGGCCGATGATGGATTCCTCGTGCCACGCCCGCGCCAGGTAGCCGTCGAAATAGTCGGTGATACCGGCCAGGGCGAACAGCCCGGCGGCGGTCCACGCCGTCCACGTCGCCGGGAACCACAGCAGGGCCAGGATGACGGGAATCAGCGCGATCCGCGACAGGGTCAACAGGTTGGGCAGGCTGGTCAGCATGAAGCGGTCCGGCGATTTCAGGCGGCACGGCGGGGCGGCGGTCTCTTGAAGGTGGAGTTTAGCCGTCCGGATGGAAGTGGTCATAGATGATTTTGGCCACGGCGTCCGATATCCCGTCCACCGCGCGCAAGTCAGCCAGTCCTGCGCGCGAAACGGCCTGGGCGGAGCCGAAATGCAGCAGCAGGGCCTTCTTGCGCTTCGGGCCGATACCCGCCACCTCATCCAGCGGGCTGGCGCTGATGGCCTTTTCCCGGCGCTGGCGATGGCTGCCGATGGCCCAGCGGTGGGCCTCGTCGCGCAGGCGCTGCAGGAAATAGAGCACAGGGTCGCGCGGGTCCATGCCGAAGGGCGCCCGGCCCGGCATGAAGAAACGCTCGCGCCCCGCGTCGCGGTCGGGGCCCTTGGCGATGCCCACCAGGGCGATGTCGGACAGGCCCAGCTCGGCCAGCACCTCCACCACCACGCCCAGCTGGCCCTCGCCGCCATCGATCAGCAGCAGGTCGGGCCAGGTGTCGCCCGTGCGCTCCGGATCCTCCTTCAGCGCGCGCTCGAAGCGGCGGGTCAGCACCTCGCGCATCATGGCGAAGTCGTCACCCGCGGCCTTGGGGTCGCGGATGTTGAACTTGCGGTAGGCGTTCTTGATGAAGCCGTCGGGCCCCGCCACCACCATGCCGCCGATGGGGTGGGCGCCCTGGATGTGGCTGTTGTCGTAAATCTCGATGCGGGTGGGCGGCGCCTCCAGCCCGAACAGCTCGGCCACGCCGGCCAACAGCTTGGCCTGGCTGCCCGTTTCCGACAGGCGGCGGCCGTGGGCCTCGCGCGCGTTGGTCAGGGCGTGGTCCATCAGCCGCTTCTTGTCGCCGCGCTTGGGCACGGCCAGTTCCACCTTACGGCCAGCGCGCAAGGTCAGGGCCTCGGCCAGCAGCTCCTGCTCCTCCGCGTCCTCGCTGATCAGCACCAGGCCGGGGGCGGCGCGGTTGTCGTAAAATTGGGCGATGAAGGCGGACAGCACCTCCGCCGTGCCCTGGTTCTTGTCATGGCTGGGGAAATAGGCGCGGTTGCCGTTGTTGCGCCCGCCGCGGAAGAAGAACACCTGGATGCAGGTGCTGCCGCCGTCCTGGTAGGCGGCGATGATGTCCGCGTCCTCCATGCCCTCGACATTGATGTCCTGATGGGCCTGGATGGCGGTCAGCGCCCGGATGCGGTCGCGCATCTTGGCGGCGGTCTCGAAGTCCAGCGCCTCGGACGCCTCCAGCATGGCGGTGGCCATGCGGGTCTGGATGTCCCGGCTCTTGCCCGCCAGGAAGGCCGCCGCCTCGTCCACCTGCTCGCCATACTGGGCGCGGTTGACGCGACCGACGCAGGGCGCGGTGCAGCGCTTGATCTGGAACTGCAGGCAGGGGCGGGTGCGGGTGGAAAAGACGCTGTCGGTGCAGTTGCGCAGCAGGAAGGCGCGCTGCAGGGCGGTGATGGTGCGGTTGACCGCCCCGGCCGAGGCGAAGGGCCCGAAATAGTCGCCGGCCCGGTCCCGCGCGCCCCGGTGCTTGATCAGGGCCGGGTAGTCATGATCCCGGGTGATCATGATGTGGGGGAAGGTCTTGTCGTCGCGCAGCAGCACGTTGTACCGCGGCATCAGACGCTTGATCAGGTTGGATTCCAGCAGCAGCGCCTCGACCTCGGTATGGGTCGTGACGAACTCCATGGTCACCGTCTCGGCCACCATGCGCTGCAGCCGCACCGGCAGCTTGGCCGGCACGGTGTAGTTGGCCACCCGGCGCTTCAGGTTGCGCGCCTTGCCCACATACAGGACGTCGCCGCCCTCGTTCATCATGCGGTAGACGCCGGGCGTCACGGGCAGGGTGCGCAGGTAGGCCTTGATGGTCTCCACGCCCCGGTTCAGGTCGGCCACCGTGCGGCGGCGCACCTTTGGGGCGGCCTCGGGTGGTGCGGCCTCGGGCGTTTCAATGGGTGTGTCGGTGGTGGTGTCGGTCATGGCCATGGGGCGGACACTCTGCCCATTGGCAGCCTCGGGTCAATGGCCATCGCGTCGCGTTCGCGCTCCCCCGGTTGTGCGGCGGCCCGACTGGAAAACGTCCGGTCCCCCCTATGGCTTCCGGGGTAAGGGAGAACGAATCATCCCCTTTTCGAGGGGGGTGGGGAAAACACCGCCTTAGTCCACGGAAGCTGTGGATAAGTTTGCGGAAAAGCCTTTGATAGCGTGTGCCGACGCAGGCGCCGCAAGGCTTTCAGGATTTTGCCTAGAAAATAGGCACAAAACGCTAACTAATTGATTTTTATGGAAACATGATCTGTCAATATCTAACAAATAGTTCATTATAGGCAAAAAAGGGATTGACAGGGTTGGGCTCCGGCCGCGTCCGGCCGTTGTGTAAAACTCGGCGCGCACGCCGTTTCCGACGGATTCCCTGGGGCGGGCTTGAACGCCGGGAAAGAATCACCAAGGCGGACCAAGCTCATACGCAAGTATGCCTTGCCACCCATGGTCGATTTTCCGCCACACTCACATCTTAAGCTGGGTTTAAATCGCGATCGGCGATGGCTGGTATTCCCGCCGATGGTGGGCAGCCCAACACGATAAATAAGAATGGAGTACCCCATGCGCGTCCTGAAGACCCTGATGCTCACGACCGCCCTGCTGGCGTCGGGTGGTGCGGTGGATGTCCTGTTCAACCAGGCGGTGGCGGCCGTGCCTGCCGGCACGCCCGTCACGATGAACGCCGCTGACCGACAGGCGGCGGAGACGCTGGTCGACTTCCTACAGAAGACGCGCATCCAAGCCGGGCTGCCGGCGCTCAGCCGCCAGCCGGTGCTGGATGACGCAGCCGCCGCCCGGGCCATGGCGCTGGCCAGCGGGACGCAGACGCCGGACCTGCGCCAGGGCCTGATCCATTCGCTCTACGTCCCCATGCAGGATATCGCGCTGGAGGCGCGGGCGTCGGGCGACCCTGGCCAGCCGCTGGCCATCTGGCAGGACACCGGCTCCACCGTTGGCGCCCTGGCCACTCCGGGCATGACCGACGTGGGAGTGGCCCGCGTGGCCAACCCCGCGCCCAACGGCCCCAACGACGCCTACATCTGGGTGGTCGTCCTGGCCCAGCCCCTGCGCACCCCGGCGGAATCGCCGGATAGCCCGCGTTGGAATCCTAAGTAGGTCGGCGCTCCGGCCGGGCCTGCCCGCCGGGCCCGGCGGAAATAGAAACGGCCGCCCCATCGCTGGAGCGGCCGTTGCCGTTCGCTATGAAGCCGATGCTCAGCGCAGGGCGGCGGTCGCGCGCTGGATGCGGCGGCAGGCTTCCTCCAGCGCCTCGGTCGAGGTCGCGTAGCTGATGCGGAAGTGCGGGGCCAGGCCGAAGGCGCTGCCCTGGACCACCGCCACCCCTTCCGATTCCAGCAGGTAGGTCACGAAGTCCTCGTCCGTCTTCAGCACGGCGCCGCCGGGCGTGGTCTTGCCCAGGGTGCCGGCGCAGGACGGATAGACGTAGAAGGCGCCCTCGGGCCGGGGGCAGTGGATGCCGGTGGCCTGGTTCAGCATCGACACCACCAGGTCGCGGCGCTGGCGGAAGACCTCGGCGCGTTCCTTGATGAAGTCCTGCGGGCCGACCAGAGCCTCCACCGCCGCCGCCTGGCTGATGGACGACGGGTTGCTGGTGGACTGGCTCTGCACGTTGGCCATGGCCTTGATCAGCTGGACGGGGCCGGCGCCGTAGCCGATGCGCCAGCCGGTCATGGCATAGGCCTTGGACACGCCGTTGACCGTCAGGGTGCGGTCGTACAGGGCCGGTTCCACCTGGGCCGGGGTCACGAAGGTGAAGCCGTCGTAGACCAGGTGCTCATACATGTCGTCGGTGAACACCCAGACGTGCGGGTGGCGCACCAGCACGTCGGTCAGGGCCTTCATCTCGTCATGGGTGTAGGCGGCACCCGACGGGTTGGACGGGCTGTTCAGCATGACCCACTTGGTGCGCGGGGTGATGGCGCGCTCCAGCTGGTCGGCCCGCATCTTGAAGCCGCTCTCCGCGCCGCACTCCACGAACACCGGCGTCCCTTCGGCCATCAGCACGATGTCCGGGTAGCTGACCCAGTAGGGGGCGGGGATGATGACCTCGTCGCCGGGCGACAGGGTGGCCATCATGGCGTTGAAGATCACCTGCTTGCCGCCGGTACCGACGCTCACCTGCTCCGGCTTGTACTCCAGGCCGTTCTCGCGCTTGAACTTCAGGCAGACGGCGCGCTTCAGCTCCGGCGTGCCATCGACGTCGGTGTACTTGGTCTGCCCCTGCTGAATGGCGCGGATGGCGGCCTGCTTGATGTTGTCGGGCGTGTCGAAATCCGGTTCGCCGGCGCCCAGGCCGATGATGTCGCGGCCGGCGGCCTTCAGCGCGCGGGCCTTGGCGGTGACGGCGATGGTCTGGGACGGTTTAATCCGGGCGAGACGCTCGGCAACGATCGACATGACGGCTACCCTTGTTGGGAAAGGAAAATCCGCGGCGGACCTTACGCCCGGCAAAAAATGGGCACAACCGCAGCCCGCGCATGCCGCGCCTGCCCCGCCGGGGGACCCGCGACATTAAGATGCGCGGCTGGCCGAGCGCCCGGGATGACAGGTTGGGCGCGGATGGGGTAATCAACCGGCATGGCGCAAGATATCAGCGATCAGGCCCCCCAGCTCATGGGCGTCAGCCAGATGGTCACCATCGGCACGGTGGCGCTCGTCATCATCGTGCTCATGCTGGTGGTGATGTGGGCCCTGCGGCCCAAGACCCGCACGCTGTCGCGCCGGCGCTACAACGCCGAGGCCTACCGCCGCAAGCTGGCGCTGGACGACGCCGGCTATTCCGTGGTGCATGGCATCTACATCCGGGACAAGCAGGGCAAGGCGCTGCGCATCGACCACCTGATCCGCCTGCCGGCCAGCGTGCTGATGGTGATGAGCGCACCGGCCGACATGGGCGGCCGCATCAGCGCCCAGACCAAGGCGGGGCAGTGGCGCTACCTGGCGGCCAACGGCCGGGTCGGCTTCTTCGTGAACCCCGTGGTTCAGGTCCAGCCGCTGATCCACATCATGAAGGCGCGCTTTCCCATGGTGCGTCTGCGCGTGCTGGTGGTGTTCCCCGACGGGACCGAATTCACCAGCGGCGTGCCCAGCACCGCCTGCCTGGCCGGTGACTTCCTGGCCACGCTGAAGTCCATGGCGCGCGAGGATGGGATGGAAAGCGAGGCCATGGCCGCGGCGTGGGAGCCCCTGTCCAAGGCGCTGGCCCGCAGCGGGGCCAACGCCAGCAACGCCGGGCGCGACGAGGAAGGGGGCGCGAAAGGGCTGCCCCCCGCAAAAGCCGCCAAGCGGCCTGGAAAAGTGGCGCGGCGCAGCCTACCTTGAGGCCATGCCGCACGATGCCCATACGATTGAACCCAACCTGCCGTTGCCCATGACCATGCCGCGGGGAAGCGCCCTGCCGCCGGCCATGGACGGTGTCCCCTTGCGCATCCAGTCTGAATTCCAGCCGGCCGGCGACCAGCCGCAGGCCATCAAGGAATTGCTGGAGGGGATCCACGCGGGGGAGCGCGACCAGGTGCTGCTGGGCGTGACCGGTTCCGGCAAGACCTTCACCATGGCGCACGTCATCGAACGGCTGCAGCGCCCCACCCTGATCCTGGCGCCCAACAAGACACTGGCGGCCCAGTTGTATGGCGAGATGAAGAGCTTCTTCCCCGACAACGCGGTGGAGTACTTCGTCAGCTATTACGACTATTACCAGCCCGAGGCCTACGTTCCCCGCACCGACACCTATATCGAGAAGGAAAGCTCGATCAACGAGCAGATCGACCGCATGCGCCACGCCGCCACGCGGTCGCTGCTGGAGCGGCGCGACTGCATCATCGTGGCCTCGGTGTCGTGCATCTACGGTATCGGCTCGGTCGAGACCTACTCGGAAATGACCCTGCCGGTGAAGGTGGGGCATGTGCTGAACCGCACCCATTTCCTGCAGCGGCTGGTGGAGCTGCAATACCGGCGCAACGACGTCGGTTTCGGCCGCGGTTCCTTCCGCGTGCGGGGCGACACCATAGAGCTGTTCCCCGCCCATATGGAGGATCGCGCCTGGCGCTTTTCCCTGTTCGGGGATGAGCTGGAGGCCATCCAGGAGATCGATCCCCTGACGGGCGAGAAGATCGCCAGCCTGAAAGAGGTGCGCATCTACGCCAACAGCCACTACGTCACGCCCAAGCCCACCCTGCTACAGGCGGTGGAGCAGATGAAGCGCGACCTGAAGCTGCGGCTGGAGGAGTTCTCGGCGCAGGGCAAGCTGCTGGAGGCCCAGCGGCTGGAGCAGCGCACGACCTTCGACATCGAGATGATGGTGGCCACCGGCTCCTGCGCCGGCATCGAGAACTATTCCCGCTACCTGTCGGGGCGGGCACCGGGCGAGCCGCCACCCACCCTGTTCGAATATCTGCCGCCGGACGCCCTGCTGATCGTGGATGAGAGCCACGTCATGGTGCCCCAGGTGGGCGGCATGTATAAGGGCGACTACATGCGCAAGTCGACCCTGTCGGACTACGGCTTCCGCCTGCCGGCCTGCATCGACAACCGCCCCCTGAAGTTCGAGGAATGGGACGCCATGCGGCCCCAGTCCGTCTTCGTTTCCGCCACCCCCGGCCCGTGGGAGATGGAGCGGACGGGCGGTGTCTTCGTGGAACAGGTGGTGCGCCCCACCGGCCTGATCGACCCCGAGGTCATCATCCGCCCCACCGAGACCCAGGTGGACGACGTGATGGCGGAGTGCCGCGAGTGCATCGCCAAGGGCCAGCGCGTCCTGGTCACCACCCTGACCAAGAAGATGGCGGAGGCCCTGACCGACTATATGCACGAGGCCGGCATCAAGGTCCGCTACATTCATTCCGACGTCGAAACGTTGGAGCGTATCGAGATCATCCGCGACCTGCGTCTGGGCGCCTTCGACGTGCTGATCGGCATCAACCTGCTGCGCGAAGGCCTGGACATTCCCGAGTGCGGCCTGGTCGCCATCCTGGACGCGGACAAGGAAGGTTATCTGCGCTCCCGCACCTCGCTGATCCAGACCATCGGCCGCGCGGCGCGCAACGTCGATGGCCGCGCCATCCTGTACGCCGACAAGACCACGGCCAGCATGGCCGCGGCGCTGGAGGAAACCAGCCGCCGGCGGGAAAAGCAGCGGGCCTATAACGAGGCCCACGGCATCACCCCGGAATCGGTGAAGAAGCAGATCGCCGACGTGCTGAACTCGGTCTACGAGCGTGGCGACCGGGTGAACGTGAACACCGGCTTCGCCGAAGAGGGCAGCCTGGTGGGCCACAATCTCAAGGCCGCCATCGCCGACCTGGAAAAAAAGATGCGCACCGCCGCCGCCGACCTGGAGTTCGAGGAAGCCGCCCGCATCCGCGACGAGATCCGCCGGCTGGAGGCCATCGACCTGGGCCTGGACCCGGGGGCGACGCCGCTGCGCGCCAGCGCAATGGGAGAAAAAGGGCGCGCGGGCACTGTGGGTGAGAGGTCCAACATCAAGGCGCCCATCCCCGCCGGTCGTCCGGCCGGCAGCAAGCCTGGCGGACGGCGGCGTAAAGGTCCCTAACTAATTTTACCCGGGTATTATTGACTTTCATGTTCTTCGGGTCTAGGTATCGCGTCGTTCATGGGAATGGAGGACGTGATGGGCCTGGATCCGGACATGCGCTGCACCGCTTTCGCGGGCACCCGCTTTCTTGCCACCGGCACGCTGGTGGAGGCGGCGCTGGCGGCCAGGGCGGCGCAGGACGCGGGCGACGACGGCCTGATCTTCATCTTCAACGAGGCGACGGGCCGGGCGGTGGACGTGGATCTGCGCGGGCCCGTGGAGGCGGTGCGCGGCCGCCTGGCGCCGGTGTTCCCCGCCGACCTGACGCCGGCACCCGCTAGACCGGGCCGGCCCAAGCTGGGCGTGGTGGCGCGTGAGGTCACCCTGCTGCCCCGCCATTGGGAATGGCTGAACAGCCAGCCGGGCGGGGCCTCCGTCGCCCTGCGCAAACTGGTGGACGCGGCCCGCCATGCCAACGAAGGCGCCGACCGTGTGCGCCAGGCGCAGGAGGCCGCCTACCGCTTCATGTCCACCATGGCCGGTGATCGAACCGGCTTCGAGGAGGCGGCGCGCGCCCTGTTCGCTGGCGATCGCCCGGGGTTGGAGGCGCACAGCCAGGACTGGCCGACCGACGTGCGTGTCCACGCCCTGCGCTTGGCCGAGCCGGCTTTCGGTGCCTCCTAAAGCGCGCGCTCCCAATACTGGCCCACCAGCGCCTTGCCGAAGGACTGGTGGGGTTCCTCCCGCACCAGCCGGAAGCCCGCCTGTTCATAAATGCGGCGGGCGCTGTGCAGGACGCTGTTGGTCCATAGGCTGATGCGGCGATAGCCGGCCGCCGTGGCGAAGGCCAGGCACTCCGCCACCAGGTGGCGCCCCAGGCCCAGGCCACGCGCCGCCGGTTCGACATACAGCAGGCGCAGCTTCGCCACCTCATCGCGGTCGCGCACCAGAAAGATGGAGCCGACGATGGCGCCATTGCGCTCCGCCACCCAGCAGCGCTCCCGCCGGTGGTCGAAATTTTCGATGAACTGGGCGCAGATGCTGGCGACCAGGCCCTCGAACCGCTCATCCCAGCCATATTCCCCGGCATACAGCAGGGCTTGGCGGTGGATGATCCAGCCCATGTCGCCCGGCCGATGGGGCCGCAGGACGTGGGTGGGGCCGGGCCGGTGGTCGCCCAGCAAGGCGCCGGCCTGGTCCAGCGCTTGGACCAGACGGTTCTGGCCATCGGGCGGCAACTGGTGCAGCAGGGCCGCCACTTCCGCCCGCGAGCGGTCGTCGATCACGGTGTAGAGGTCGCGGCCGGCTGCGGTCAGGATCAGCAGGGACTGGCGGCCATCGGCCGGGTCGGGCCGCCGTTCGATCAAGCCGCGCCGTTCGAAGCCGCGCAGCAGACGGCTGAGGTAGCCGGCATCCAACCCCAAGTCCGCCGCGAGCGACTTGGCCGCCGTATCCGGCCGTTGCGCCAGCTCGAACAGAAGCCGCCCTTCCGCCAACGACAGGTCCGTCCCCAGCAGCCCATCCTGCAGCACGCCGATACGCCGGGTGTAGATACGGCTGAACCGTCGCACCGCCGCCACCTTCGCGGCTACGCCATCATCCAGGTCCATGGCTTTCTCCGTCAAGGATCATTGCTATCGTCATCCAGATAATTGACTAAGTCAACTAAATGGGCGGACGCTATGGATGGACTGGCAAGCCTCAGAAGAACAGCCGGACGCCCAGCTGCGCCTGGTTTTCGTGCGCCTCGATGGGCAGGTCGACGTTCAGGCGCTGCTGCCGCCGGCTGTCGACGTGCACCCATTCCAAGGTCCAGCGCATCCAGGCCAGCGGGCGGTAGGACACGGCGGCGGTGTAGGCCTTGCCGTGCTCATCGAAATGGGGGCGGGTGGTGACGGGCGTATCCTCGTGCGTGCCAAAGGCGTCGAAACGCCCGCTCAGGCGGAAGCGGCCCCATTCCTGGCTGGCCAGCAGGTACAGCGCCTGGAAGCGGCCGTCGCTCTCGCTGGCGGCGGTGGGGTAGATGCTGGTGCCGCCGCGCATGGCCTGGGCCAGCAGGGTCAGGCCCTGTGCCGGTGTGATCCTGTAGCCGACGCTGTCGAAGTCGGTGTCCCAGGCGTAGCCCTTGCCGTTGGTGACGCTGGGGTCGCCCCGGTTGTCCCAATGCAGGTAGGACAGCTCGCCCCCCAGCGGGTCCGTCCAACGCCCGCCGACATAAAAGCCCGGCTGGTGGTCGATCTCCGCGAAGGGCTGGAAGCTGGCGGGCGGGCTGCGGTGCTGGTGCTTGGGCACCTCGTCCGGCAGGCGCAACTTGTCCAGCAGGCCGGCCGGCCGCTCGATCAGGGCCCAGCCGCGATAGTCCAGCATCTCGCCCGTGCCGTCATTGCCGGCGAAGACGGCGCCGATCAGGTCGAAGCGGCTGCCGCCCGGTCCGTCCGGCCGCCAGGTGAGCGTGATCTCCGACCCTTCGGTGCGCAGCTCCTCCCCCACCCAGCTGTTGATGGCGCTGGGCGTCAGGGTGTAGCGGCTGGTCCATGCGATGCCGTCGTTTTCCAGGGAGATGGGCGGGAAGAAGGCGCCGGCCTTCACCTGCCAGGACAGGGGTCCGGTGGGGGCCGGGCGCCAACGGACATAGGCCTCGATGATGTCCACCGCCGTGCGCTGTTCCCCCTCCGCCCGCACATGGGTGTAGACGTCCAGGCCAGGGATCAGGTGGGCGGTCGCCGTCAGCGACGCCTCTTCCAGCGTGGTGGTGCGTGCCCCGGGGTTGCCCCCGGTGCGCAGCTTGCCCAGGCCCCCGTCGAAGGTGCTGCGGTCGTCGGGGGTCCGCACCACCCGCGCATCCAGCAGGCCGTGGAACTCGATATCCGGAAAGCCGTCCGCCGCCCGGGCGGGGGGCGCCAAGGCGGAACCGCCGGCCAGCAGCATCGCGCCGGCGGCCAAAAGGAAAGGCCGCATGCCGACGCGGTGGCTCATCCGTGCGCCTCCCGCAGGGTGGCCTGCCAGGGGATCCCGCCGGCGGCGTGGCTGGCCAGGAAGTCGGCGAAGGCGCCGGGCATGAGGGGGCGGGCGATGTAATAGCCCTGGGCCAGGTCGCACCCCATCTCCGCCAGCAGGTTCAGGCTGGCGCCGTTCTCCACACCCTCCGCCGTCACTTTGTAGCCCAGGCTGTGGCCCAGCTTGATGATGGAATGGACGATGGCCTGGTCCTGTGCCGTCTCATCCAGCGCCTTGACGAAGGAGCGGTCGATCTTGATCTCCCGCACCGGCAGGCGGCGCAGGTAGGCGAAGGAGGATTGGCCCACGCCGAAATCGTCGATGGACAGCTCCACCCCCCGGTCGGCCAGGCGGCGCAGCAGCACGATGGCCGCCTCCGGCTCGCCCATGATGGCGCTTTCGGTGATCTCCAGCATCAGGCGGTCCGCCTTCAGGCCGGTCTCCGCCAGCAGGGCGTCGATGCGGTCCGGCAGGCTGGCGTCACCCAGGTCGCGGACCGACAGGTTGACGGACATGCGCAGATCGTGGCCCGCCGCCGCCCAGGCGGCGGACTGGCGCAGGGCGCGGCGCAGGCCCCAGCGGGTCAGGTGGCGGATGGCGCCCGTCTCTTCCGCCAGGGGGATGAAGCTGTCGGGCGGGACGAAGCCGCGGCGGGGATGGGTCCAGCGCACCAGCGCCTCCGCCCCCACCACGCGGCCGGTCCGCGGCTCCAGCTTGGGCTGATAGGCCAGCTCCAGGGCGTCCTGTTCGATGGCGATCTTCAAATCGCCCATCAGCGACAGCCGTTCCGGCCGATGCGGATCAGCGGCATGGTCGTAGAGGCGGACATAAGGCTCGGCCGCGCGGGCGTTCAGCACCGCCACGTCGGCGTGGCGCAACAGGATGCTGGCGGTGTCTGATGGCGGTGCGCCGGGGGTAGGGTCGGGGTAGACGGCGATGCCCACGCCGGCCGCCAGGTCCACGGTCACCTCCGCCTCGCCATAGGGCGCCTCGGCATAGGGCGTGTCGAAAGCGGCCACCAGGGCGGGGGCCAGCGCCTGGGCCGCGGCGGCGTCGCGATCCACCAGCAGGATGGCGAAGCCGTGTTCCGACACCCGGGCGATCACCGCGTCGCCGGCGCCGTTGGCGGCCAGGGCGCGGGCCAGGCGGTCGCCGGCGTCACGGGCGACGCGGTCCGCCAGGTCGTGGCCCAGGGTGTTGGTCACCTCGCGCAGGCGGTCCAATCCCACCAGCAGCAGGGCCACGCCGTGGCCCTGGTCGATGGCCTGGTCCACCTGCTCTTCCAAATTCAGGCGGTTGGGCAGGCCGGTGACGGCGTCATGCAGCGACTGGTGGCGGATGTGCTCCTCACGGTCGGCGATGGCCTGGGCCATGTCGTCCAGGGCTGTGGTCAGCTGCCCGATCTCGTCGCTGGTGCGCATGGGCGGCAGGGGGGTGTAGTCGCCATCGGCGATGCGCCGCGCCACGGCGGCCAGGGCCGTCACCGGGCGGGTGACGCCGCGCGCGATCAGGCCGATGCCGATCAGCGCCGCCACCAGGCCGCCGGCCATCAGCGCGCCCATGTACAGCATGATCTTGCGATAGGGGGCCAGCGCCTCGTCCAGCGGGTATTGCAGCACGGCCATCATGGGCAGGCTGCCCGGTGCGGTGGGGATGGGCGTGGTCAGCACCAGGTATTCGGCGCCGTGCTTGGTCAGCAGCTGCGGCTCGGCGGCGGCCATCTGGCCGGGCGCGGCGATTCCCGCCAGCGGATCCATGGGGTCGCCGGCGGCTGCAACCACGGACCAGGGCGCCTCGGGCGCCGTCTGGCCGGCCAGGGCGATGTCCTTGCGCAGGGGGGACAGGGCGCGCAGCTCCTCCGCGAAGCGGTCGTCCACCCGTACCATGATGCAGATCCAGGCGATGGGGTCCGGCAGCAGCACCGGCACCACCACCAGGCGGTAGGGCACGCCGTCCACGACGCCGGACGCCGCCGCCCGGCCGGACTCGCCCGCCAGCGGCAGCAGGTCGGGGAAGGCAAAACGGCCCAGGCCGGTCAGTTCCCGCGGGCGGGCGGTGTCGGCGGCGATGGTGCCGTCCAGGTCGATCAGCAGCATGCGGCTGGCGCCCACGCGCCGGCCGAAGTTGCGCAACGCGCTGATGGCCGTCCCGCTGTCGTGCACGGCGATGGATTGGCGCAGGGCGTAGTCCAGCGACATGATCTTGGCGTCTTCCGCCAGATGGCCGGCCAAAGTGTCCAGATGACGCGAGAAGGACTGGGCGCTGGTCACCAGCTGCTGCTTGCCGGTGTCGATCAGGGCCGAGCGCGCCACGCCGTACAGGATGACCATGGTGCCCAGCTGCACAACGGCCAGGCTGGCGACCAGGAACAACACCAGTCGATTTCTAAAGCCGAGAGCCACGGGGGCGCGTCCTGTCGTTTCTTAGTAACCGCCGCGTTCAGGGTCGATGCCCTGCCGGGTGTCGGGCAGCAGGGCGGGCAGGGTCAGGGTGACCGGGGTGCCCAGCGCCGAAGCGGCAACGGTCTGCTGCGGCGGCGTGCCGCCGGGCTTCAGGCGCGGCTGCCAGGCGGCCACGGTGACGCCCGCGGCGGGCAGCCCGCCCAGCACGGCCTTGCCGTCCTTGCCCGTGACGGCGGCGAAGGGGGCGGCCGTCACATACAGGTGGGCGATCATATGGTCATGGATGTTGCAGCCCAGGGCCACGATGCCGGCCTGGTCGAACTTGCGCTGACCGATCTGCCCGGGCGACAGCACGAACTCGAACTTCGCGGCTTCGGAATAGGAGTAGACGTGGTGGCGGGTCAGGTCGCTGTTGCGGAAGGTGACCGTGCCGCCCTTGGGCACCACCATGACATAGGGGACGAAGGCCTCGTCGATCTGGTCCACGATCAGCGGTGACGGCGGGGTGGCGGGTGGCAGGGCGGCGCCGTCCGGCGTGGCGGTGACCACCGCGTCGGCGACGGGATGGCCGGCGCCGTCGACCACCATGACCGTCAGGTCGGCGGCCGCCGCGCGGACCACGGGGGCCAGGGCCAGACAGGCCGCAAGGCAGGAACCCAGGGCGGTGCCGGCCCCCCGGCCGGTCTTCATCATCGCGCGACCGTGATCGGTGCCGCCGGCGAAACCCATAAAGCGCCCCTCGAAGGCAGGTTGTTTTTTCGACGCGCAAGTGTGCCACAATCCGCGCGCCGATCCGTGGACATTTTCCCTAAGCACAGGCGCCGGAAAAGTCCATCGGGGGTGACAAACCGCCTCGGCATTCCGGTACCCCGGGAGACGAAGCGGGGAGGGGGAACGGTGCGGCGGCAGAATTTAGAATAATTCTAAATTCTCTTGCCGGCCACTGTCCAAGGGGTTACCTTGACCGGCAGACCAGAGAACGGAAGGAAACAAGAATGGCTATCGACATCGGCATCTCCGAGCAGGACCGCAAGGCCATCGCCGAGGGGCTCAGCCGCCTGCTGGCCGATACCTACACGCTGTACCTGAAGACCCATAACTTCCATTGGAACGTTACCGGGCCGATGTTCAACACCCTGCACACCATGTTCATGACCCAGTACACCGAGCTGTCGGTGGCGGTGGATGACATCGCGGAACGCATCCGCGCCCTGGGCTTTCCGGCCCCGGGTTCCTATGCCCAGTTCGCCGAGCTGACCGTCATCCGGGAAGAGCGGGGCGTGCCCAAGGCGGAAGAGATGATCCAGCAGCTGGTCGAGGGCCAGGAGGCGGTGGCCCGCACCGCCCGCTCCATCTTCCCGGTGGCGGAGGGCGCCAGTGACGAACCGACCTGCGACCTGCTGACCCAGCGCCTGCAGGTGCATGAGAAGACCGCCTGGATGCTGCGCGCCATGCTGGAAGGCTGAGCGGCCGATCAAAGGTACTTATGAGAAAGGCGGTCCTCGCGGGGCCGCCTTTCGTTCTTTTTCATGGGACGCGACCACGCCCGGCGCTTGCGGGCACCTTCAACGAAGCGCCGCCTGCTGCTCGATGCGCTCATGCAGGCCGGCGGGGGCCAGGCCCAGGGCGACCAGGGCCTCCGTCGCCACGAACATGGGGCCGATGAGGGCTTGGAACAGATTGTCCACCAAGGCCGGCTTTCGGCCCTCATAGACATGGCCCAGCAGCTGCAGCGCCCAGCCGCCGACGAACAGGCCGCCGGCCAGACCTTGCACCGCGCCGACGGACAGCCGTTCCACCAGCCAGGCCGACAGCAGCACCGACGGCACCACCAGCAGGCCCAGCGCCAGGCCCACGGGGCGGTTCAAGGCAATCCATAGGGCCCAGACCACAACCGACAGGGCGAGGCCTAAGGTCACCGTCCCAACGCCCGCCACCTCCCCCAGGCGCACCAGGCTACAAGCCAGAACCACGGAGAAGACGATCACCGGGATGCCCACCGCGTGGGTGGCCTTGTTGCGGCTGTCGCGATGGTAGGTCGTGTACATGGCCATCTGGCGCTCGAACAATGTGTCCGCCACCGGCCCCTCCCTGTCGTTTCAAGTTATCGATCGCTAACCATAGCGCCTTTCTTTCTTCATTGCGCGGCATATCCGGCCTGGTGCCCTTCCACCACGCGGTCCGCCAGGCGTCCCATCAGTTCCGTCAGGTGGTCGAAGCGGGCGGTATAGCCGCCCAGGCCCAGGGTCAGGGACCGCAGGTCGACGATAAAGTCGCCCATGTCCGCCTGGGGAACATAAGCCGTCACCTGGTCCCAGCCGGACCAGCCCGGCCGCACGTCGAAACCCAGGATCTGCCCGCGCCGGCCGCTCAGCAGCCGCTGCGCCTTGGCCGTGAATTCGGTGGGCGTGACCACCGTGACCAGCAGCACGGGTTCCAGCAACACCGGTTCGGCCTTGGTCAGAGCCTCCTGCACGGCCATGCGGCCGGCGGTGCGGAAGGCCTGCTCGCTGCTGTCCACGGCATGGAACTGGCCGCCGGTCAGGGTGACCGACACGTCCACCACGGGGAAGCCCAGGGGGCCGCAGGCCAGGGCCTCGCGCGCGCCATCCTCCACCGCCGGGATGAAGGACCGGGGGATGGCGCCGCCCACCACCTTGTCCTCGAAGCGGAAACCTTCGCCGCGGCTCAGCGGCGTCACCGTCAGGTGCACGTCGGCGAACTGGCCATGGCCGCCGGACTGGCGTTTGAAGCGGGCATGCTCCGCCACCATGCGCCGGATGCTTTCGCGATAGGGCACGGCCGGCGGCCGGCCGGTGACGCCCAGGCCGAAGCGGCCGCGCAGGCGGTCCAGCGCGATGCCCAGATGCACCGTGCCCTGGCCGGACAGCACCATCTCCCCATCCTGCATCGCCAGGCGCAAATCCGGATCCTCGTCCAGCAGCTTGGCCAGGGCACCGGTCAGCTTGACCTCATCGGCCCGCTGTTCGGTCCGCACGGCCAGGGCGTGCACCGGTTCCGTCGTCGCCGGCCAGGACGGGGGCGTGCCCGCCTCACCCTTGGCGGACAGCAGAGCGCCGGGCTGGGCATGCTCCAGCTTGGCCAGCGCCACCACCGCCCCCGGTCCGGCGCCGGTGATCTTGGTGGGGGTGCCGCCGCCCAGGGCGAAGATGCCGCCCACCCGATCGGGGCCCAGGGCTTGGCCGTCCGCCACCTCACCCTGCCAGACGCGGCAATAGGCCAGGCGGCCGCTGTGCGGGGCATGATGGATGCGGAAAGGCTGCACCAGCACCCCGTTGCCCTCCAGCCCCAGCCGCCGCGCGGTCATGCCCACCGGCGGCGCCTCATGCCGCAGGGCCTTCAGCAGGCGGCGCACGCCATGGTCGTTCTGGGCGGAGCCCAGGAAAACAGGGACGATCAGATCGTCGGCCAGGTCGCGGCTCAGCTGGCGGTAGACGTCGGCCGGCGGCGGCGACACATCGTCCAGCAGCTGCTCCAGCAGGGCGTCGTCGAAATCGGCCAGGGCCTCCAGCAAATCCTGGCGGGCGGCCCGCTCGCGCGACAGCACCGCGTCGGGCATGGGCACCGTCTCGGACTTGGCGCCGGCGCAATAGCGGTAGGCGCGCTCGCTCACCAGGTCGACATAGCCGGTGACGGCCCGTCCCTGGCGGATGGGCACCTGGCGCAGCACCAGGGGCCGCTGCGACACGCCCTCCAGCGCCGTCATCAAATCGGCCACGCGCACGTCGCCGCCGCCCAGCTGGTCCACCTTGTTCACGAACAGCAGGTGGGGGATGGCGTTCTCATCCAGGAAGCGCAGCAGGGGGGCCAGCATGGCGGCCTTGTCCGGCACCGGCTCGCACACCACCACGGCCACGTCGGCCACCATCAAGGCGCGGGCGGCGTCGCCCGCCAGCTCGATGGAACCCGGACAGTCCAGGATGTGCCAGGGGTCGCCCAGGTACGCACAGGTGTGGACGCTCACTTCCGTGCTCATGCGGCGCGCCCGGGCCTCGGCACTGGCGTCGCCGGCGCTGGTGCCGTCCTGCACGCTGCCCTTGCGGGCGATCTGGCCCGTGGCCATCAACAGGCTTTCCAACAGGGTGGTCTTGCCGCTGAGGTAGGGGCCCACCAGGGCCGCGCACCGCGGCGCCGTTCTTGTGCCGTTGCTCATCCTTAGCCTCCGGATCTCGTTGTCCGGGGCCTGGTGCTGGGCGGTCATGCCGGGCCGGGGGCGCCGTGGTACGCAGGGACGCTGACGAGATGCTGGCGGTGGAAACGCAGCTGACAGGAACGTTGTTGGCGCCCGGGGAACGGCGGCCGGAACCAGTCCGGGCACCCGCTTCCTCCCGAGGCATGATGACACACCCGCCCCGCCCGGCTGTCGAGTGAAAAGCGTGTCCAGGGCTCATTCGGCCGCGGGCCGGGGCCGATGCTGCACCGGCTATCGAAACCATAGTCGGCTGGATCCTTGATATGGACGCGGCCGTCCCCTCTTTATAAGGGGTGTGGGGATTGGGCGACCTCGCCCAGCGCGACGGAGACAAGGGAACGGCATCATGCTGATCAGGACCAAGCGTGACTGGGAATTGCCGGAGTCGGCGGCGACGCCGGAATCGGTCTACATCAACCGCCGCGCGCTCATGGCCGGCGCCGGCGCCATTGCCGGCGGCCTGGTCCTGGGGGGCGCCGCCCGGGCGGCGGATGCCCCGGCGCGCAACCCCGCCTATACGCTGGACCGGCCGGTGACGCCGGAGGCCGCCGCCACCAGCTATAACAACTTCTATGAGTTCGGCACGTCGAAGGACGTGGTGACGGCGGCGCAGAAGATGCCGCTGCGTCCCTGGACCCTGCGCATCGACGGCATGGTGGAAAAGCCCCTGACCCTGGGCGTCGACGATTTGCTGAAGGCCATGCCGGTGGAGGAGCGCCTTTACCGGCACCGTTGCGTCGAGGCCTGGGCCATGGCGGTGCCGTGGATGGGCTTCCCGCTGGCCAAGCTGGTGGCTTTCGCCAAGCCGCTGTCCTCGGCGACCTATGTGGAGCTGCAGACCTTCGGCCGCGACACCTACGCCGCACCGGGCCTGCGCCAGCCCTTCTATCCCTGGCCCTATGTCGAGGGCCTGACGATGGCGGAGGCGACCAACGACCTGGCCTTTATCTCCACCGGCCTCTATGGGAAGCCCTTGCAGGGCCAGAACGGCGCGCCGCTGCGCCTCACCCTGCCGTGGAAGTATGGCTTCAAGTCGGTGAAGTCCATCGTGCGGATCAGCTTCACCGACAAGAAGCCCAAGACCTTTTGGGCCCTGCTGAATGCTGACGAATACGGCTTCTGGGCCAACGTCAATCCGGCCGTGCCCCACCCCCGCTGGTCCCAGGCGCATGAGCGTTTGCTGGGCAGCAACGAGTCGGTGCCTACGCAGATATTCAACGGCTATGGTGCCCAGGTGGCCGGACTATACAAGGGATTGGAAAAGGAAGCGTTGTTCATGTAGTCGCGTGAACCGGCCATTAACTATAGTGGCCGGTTTAAATAATCGCTTGCCGCCGCTGCCGGATAATTTACAGTATTGGGGATTGAGAACATCGCCAGGGGGCGTTGGGGTGGGCGAGGGCGTTATCGCCATATTGGAGTTCGGGCTTTTCGTTTTTCTGGCCACCGCCGGAATAAGCGTGGTCGTGTCCCTGGTCGCCCATGTCTATAGCATGGTGCTGGAGCATACGGCCGACGTCAGCGGCCTGCGCCAACGCCTGGCCCGCTACGCCCGTATCGCCAGCGGGCTGTCGGACCGGGTGGAGGCGCGCAAGTCCACGGCGGCCGGAGCCGCCACCGTCCTGTTTTCCACCCAGCGCCAGGAGGCCCAGCTCAAGAAAAAGGTGCGGGAGCTGGAGGCGTCGCCTCACCGTTTCGTGCGCATCCTGGGGCATGAGCTGCTGCCCAACCGCCCCTTCGAATTCCTGGTCATGAACAGTTCCGTCTCCCACCAGGTCAAACGGGGGGAACGGCACGCCTTTTTCGACAGCAGCTGGGCGCGGCCGGTGCCGGTCCATGTCTGGGCCACCAATATGGAAGAGGCGCGGGCGGAGTTTGAGCGCGCCTTTCCCCGGACCTTGGGCTTCAAGATCACCCATGCCCAGTCCCTGCCCACCGACGTGGCGCTGACCGACCCGGCCACCATGACGCTGGAGGCGGCGCCGTGAATTGGTTCGGCATCGTCCTGGGCGTGATGATCGTGCTGATCGGCGTGAAGCCCGCCTTCCAGAAGGCGCAGCGCCAGATCAAGCGCACGCGTCGCAACATCAAGGATCTGCAGCGCCGGCGCTTCGTGCTGAGCCAGCAGGTGCGGACCCTGGCGCGGGAGAGCCTGTCCCAGCGCCTGACCAGTGCCGCCGATGACGTGGAATCGGCCGAATTGACCAGCCATGTGAAAGGGCTGACCGACCAAGTCAACAGCCTGGAGTCGGTGGACCGCCGCATCCTGGTGACGGATGAGCGGCGCGGCCTGCAGGAAACCGGCTGGATCGTCCTGATCCGCCGCAACGAGGGCCTGCCCATGGAGCCCACCCGGGTGGTGAAGCTGTGGGAGGAGGGGCGCTACTTCTTCTTCTTCGCCAGCGACCTCACGCGGGCTCGGCGCAAGGCGCAGCTGCGTTTCCCCGCCGCCCAGGGCTATGAAATCCTGGACGTGGTGCCGCATGAGGGTGACCTGTCGGAAAACCCGACCTTCGGCGCCAAGAAGCAGAGCGCGTGAGACGCGCCACCAGTCTCCGCCCCTGGCGGTCGCGCAGATAATTCAAGCCGGCGACATGCCGAATTCGCTCAAGGCAGCCTTCAGCGGCGGGGGAGCGAAAAGGGTGAAGAAAGCGCTTTACAGCCCCCGGACCTTCCCCTATAACCCGCCGCCCTGACCCCAGGGACGGTTGCCCAGCAATCGAACGGCGGGTTGGGCGTCGCCAGTAAAGGCGACATGGTTCTCTGAAAAGTGAAAACATCTAACGCTGCATCGGCCAGTAAGATGGGCTTCGTTGCGAATGCAATGATCTGAAGGTGGCCAAAATGGGCCGCCTTTAGTTTATTGAATTGTTTCGAATAGTCCCATGATGGCTTGGTTGGTATCTGTGGCGCCGACGTTGATTTGAAAAAATGAACGAAGACGAAAAAAGATACTTGACGACGATGCGATGAGCGATTAGATGTTTGGCCATCGACGCGGTGAACGCCGCACGATGAAACGACGACGAAGCGCCGGCAGATGCCGGTCTGGTCGTCCGGCGCCGCGAGCGGCGCCAGGCTCTTGAACAAGTGAACGGAATTCGAGAAGGGATACGCGGGCGGCGGTGCCGACATTGCGATCTGGATCGCAAAAAAGGCAATCAGCCTCGTCCACGTATCTTAAGAACATGCTCTGAATATGTCCCTTCAGCGATGAGGGGAACAGGAACGGACTTGGGTTTGAGGTGCCGACTGAGGTTGGTTTCCGTCGA
>NZ_VITO01000018.1:0-140934 GCF_007828025.1 Nitrospirillum bahiense | reverse complement strand
TGGGCAAGCGCGCCAAAACCGACCCCATCGACGCCGCCGTCATTACCCACTTCGTCGAGGCGACCAAGCCGGAGATCCGGCTTTTGCCGGACGCCCAAACCCAGATGTTCGCGGACATCGTCGCCAGGCGCCGGCAGATCATCGCCATGATCGTGGCTGAAAAGCAGCGCGAGAAACGGGCCACGGAACGCCTTCAGAAAAGCATCAAACGCTTGGTCAAAGCCCTGGAGAAGGAACTTGACCGTCTCGACCGCGATATTGATCGGGTCGTGCAAGCTTCCTCCGTCTGGTCCAAAAACGAGGGCCTGATGTCCTCTGTCCCTGGCGTCGGACCGAATATCGCCCGCACCCTCATGGCCGAACTGCCTGAACTCGGATCGCTCGACCGACGCCAGATCGCCGCCCTTGCCGGCCTCGCCCCCTGGACCCGTCAGTCAGGCCAATGGCGAGGCAAAAGCTTCATCGGTGGCGGAAGAGCGCCTGCCCGGTCGGCCCTCTTCATGGGCGCCATGGTCGCCGTTCAGCACAATCCCGTCCTGAAAGCCTTCCGCGACACGCTGCTGGCCGCCGGCAAGCCCAGAATGGTGGCCATCATCGCCGTCGCCAGAAAGCTGCTCACCATCCTCAATGCCATCATCCGGGATCAAAAGCCATGGGACCCCAAAACCGCTTGACCGCAAAGACAGTCGCTCACTTTCCAGTCCGCTTGCATTCCCCGGAAAGCTCCGGCGGACGCAGTCGCGTCCTAGCCCAGTTCCAAAAGGAACTGGGCCTCAAGTCGCGGAACGAGCAGAAGTGGCGCTTGTTGCGCCTCATTCCGCAGGCGGAATCACAAGGATCTTGTCGATGCGGCGGCCGTCCATGTCCACCACCTCGAACCGGTATCCCGCGTGGCTGATGCCTTCGCCCACGCGGGGCAGATGGCCCAGCTTGAACAGCAGGAAGCCGGCCAGGGTCAGGTAGTCGCCACCATCGCGCAGGCCCGGCAGATCCAGGACATGCGACGCTTCATCGATGTCCATGCGGCCGTCGATGAGCATGGAGCCGTCCTCCCGCCGCACGAACTCATCCTCGTCCACGTCGTGGGCCTCCGGCAGGTCGCCGGCGATGGATTCCAGGATGTCGGTCAGGGTGACGATGCCCTCGGCGCTGCCGTACTCGTCCACCACCAGGGCCATCTGCTGTCCGGAGGAGCGGAACAGTTCCAGCAGGCGCATGACCTGGGTGCCGTCGTGGACGATCAGGGCGGGGTTGGCCAATTTGCCCAGGTCCGGCGTTTCGCCCGCCAGAACGGCGTCCAGCACGGCCTTGGCGTGCAGCACGCCCACCACCTCGTCCAGGCTGCCGCGGCCGATGGGGAAGCGGCTGTGGTGGCTTTCCTGTATTTCTTTGGTCAGCTGATCGACGCCGTCGTTCAGGTCCAGCCACATGACATCCAGGCGCGGGGTCATGATGGCGCGTGCCGGCCGGTCGGACAGGCCCAGCACGCCCTCGATCATGCGCTTCTCCTCCGGCTCGAACACGCCGGCGGCGGTGCCCTCCGCGATCAGGCTTTTCACCTCTTCCTCGGTGACGGCGTTCTCCGGCTTGCCGGCGGCACCGAACAGCTTCAGCACAAGTTCGGTGGCGGCACCCAGGAACCAGGCCACGGGCGAGGCGACGCGCGACAGGCCCAGCAGGAAGGGGGCGGTCAGCACGGCGATGCGCTCGGTTGCGAACAGGGCCAGGCGCTTGGGCACCAGCTCGCCCACGATCAGCGACAGCAGGGTGATGCACACCACCACAAGGGCCACGGCGATGCTGTCGGCGTGTGGCGCCAGCGCCGGGATGGTGGCCAGGCTTTCGGCCAATGGTCCCGACAGGGTGGCACTGCCGAAGGCGCCCTCCACGATGGCGATCATGGTGATGCCGATCTGCACCGTGGACAGGAAGTGTGAGGGGCTGTCCTGCAGGGCCAGGGCCGTGCGGGCACCGCGCTGCCCCTTCTCCGCCAGCGCGGTCAGCCGGCTGCGCCGGGCGGACAGGACGGCCAGTTCGGACATGGCGAAAAAGCCGTTCAGCAGGATCAGCAGAACAAGGATGGCGACTTGCAGGTAAAGCATCAGGGCGGCGTCGGAGCCTGTCGGGGAGGGAAGGTACACGCGGCACGATAGCATGGACGGACAGTCTGTCGCGTCCCGCCATCACAGGGGCAGCTAAGTTTTACGGCTTATGCCTTCAAAACGGCGACGGGGCCAGGGGTGCCGCCATGACGTTTTCGCGACCATCGCCCCGTCCGCCGCAAGTGTCTTGATTCCCGATCGGACTCGTATTATCTCCGCTAGCACTCACCGGGGTTGAGTGCTAACAGCAGGCTCAACCCCACAGCTTTTGCCTTTTAAGGGAGAGATCCTATGAAGTTCCGTCCGCTGCACGACCGGGTGGTGGTGCGCCGCGTCGAAAGTGAGCAGAAGACCGCCGGCGGCATCATCATCCCCGACACCGTCAAGGAAAAGCCCCAGGAGGGCGAGGTCGTCGCCGTGGGCCCCGGCGCCCGTGACGAGCAGGGCAAGCTGATCGCCCTGGACGTGAAGGCTGGTGATCGCGTGCTGTTCGGCAAGTGGTCCGGCACCGAGGTCAAGATCGATGGGGCCGAATACCTCATCATGAAGGAATCCGACATCCTGGGCATCGTCGCCTGATTGGATGACCGGGCTGGCCGACCCTGACGGGTCGCCGCCTGTCGTGTTCCCCTCAAAGCCATCGCGGGCCTCATGAGGCCCCGGAAATTCAAGGAAGAGAGATTATGGCTGCCAAGGAAGTGAAGTTTGGCGTCGATGCGCGCAACCGCATGCTGCGCGGCGTGGACATCCTGGCCGACGCGGTGAAGGTGACCCTGGGTCCCAAGGGCCGCAACGTCGTCATCGAGAAGAGCTTCGGCGCCCCGCGCATCACCAAGGACGGCGTCAGCGTCGCCAAGGAGATCGAGCTGGCCGACAAGTTCGAGAACATGGGCGCCCAGATGGTGCGCGAAGTGGCCTCGAAGACCAACGACATCGCCGGTGACGGCACCACCACCGCCACCGTGCTGGCCCAGGCCATCGTGCGCGAAGGCGCCAAGGCCGTGGCCGCCGGCCTGAACCCGATGGACGTGAAGCGCGGCATCGACCTGGCCGTGACCGCCGTCATCAACGACATCAAGGGCCGTTCCAAGAAGATCTCGACCAATGCCGAGATCGCCCAGGTCGGCACCATCTCCGCCAACGGCGAGGCCGAGATCGGCGAGATGATCGCCCGCGCCATGGAAAAGGTGGGCAACGAGGGCGTCATCACGGTGGAAGAGGCCAAGAGCTTCGACACCGAGCTGGAAGTTGTCGAGGGCATGCAGTTCGACCGCGGCTACCTGTCGCCGTACTTCGTGACCAACGCCGACAAGATGACGGCCGAGCTGGAAAGCCCGTACATCCTGCTGCACGAGAAGAAGCTGGGCAGCCTGCAGCCGCTGCTGCCGGTGCTGGAAGCCGTCGTGCAGTCCGGCCGTCCGCTGCTGATCGTGTCGGAAGACGTGGAAGGCGAGGCGCTGGCCACCCTGGTGGTGAACAAGCTGCGCGGCGGCCTGAAGATCGCCGCCGTGAAGGCCCCGGGCTTCGGCGACCGCCGCAAGGCGATGCTGGAGGACATGGCCATCCTGACCGGCGGCCAGGTCATCTCCGAAGACCTGGGCATCAAGCTTGAGAACGTGTCGCTGGACATGCTGGGCACCGCCAAGAAGGTGGTGATCACGAAGGACGCGACCACGATCGTGGACGGCGTCGGCGCCAAGGCCGACATCGAGGCGCGCATCGGCCAGATCAAGGCGCAGATCGAGGAGACCACCTCGGACTACGACCGTGAGAAGCTGCAGGAGCGTCTGGCGAAGCTGGCGGGCGGCGTTGCCGTCATCCGCGTCGGCGGCGCCACCGAGGTCGAGGTGAAGGAGCGCAAGGACCGCGTTGACGACGCCATGCACGCCACCCGCGCCGCGGTGGAAGAGGGCGTGGTGGCCGGCGGCGGCACCGCCCTGCTGTACGCGACCAAGGCCCTGGACGGCCTGAAGCCGGCCAACGACGATCAGCGCGTGGGCGTGGACATCATCCGCAAGGCCCTGCAGGCCCCGGTGCGTCAGATCGCCTTCAACGCCGGCACCGACGGTTCCATCGTCGTCGGCAAGCTGCTGGACCAGTCCAGCGCCGACTTCGGCTACAACGCCCAGACCGGTGAGTTCGGTGACATGTTCGCCTTCGGCGTCATCGACCCGACGAAGGTGGTCCGTACCGCCCTGCAGGACGCGGCCTCCGTGTCCGGCCTGCTGATCACCACTGAGGCGATGGTCGCCGAGAAGCCCGAGAAGAAGGCCGCTCCGGCCGGCGCCCCGGGCATGGGTGACATGGACTTCTAATTCGTCCGCCAGACGAAATGGAAATGAGAGGGCCGGCTTCCGAAAGGGGGCCGGCTCTTTTCTTATGCGCCGACTCTTATGCGCCGACGGGGCCTTGCCGCCGCTCGCGCGTGACGCTCCGGCGGTACCGCCGGCGGGCATCCTGGCCTTTCGGCGGGCTTGGCAGCGGGGACGCGGCGGAGTTTCATTAGAGGCCCCATCCCCCGCGTGACAGGCGGTGCGCCCATGGCCTTGCTGGACGGTTTCACCCATCATCGCATCGCCACCGGCGCGGTGGACATCCATGTGGCTCAGGGCGGCCAGGGGCCGCCCCTGCTGCTGCTGCACGGCTTTCCCGAGACGCACGCCATGTGGCGCCTGGTGGCACCGGAACTGGCGCGACGATACACGGTGGTGGCGGCCGACCTGCGCGGTTACGGCGACAGCGACAAGCCGGCGGACGCGGGCGACACCGGGCACGCGCTCTATTCCAAGCGGGCGATGGCGGCTGACATGGTGGCGGTGATGACCGCCCTGGGTCATCCCCGCTTCCGCTTGGCGGCGCACGACCGGGGCGCCCGCGTGGCGCACCGCCTGGCGCTGGACCATCCGGACCGGGTGGAACGGCTGTGCCTCATGGACATCGTGCCCGGCTCCGTCGTCTACGGCACGGTGGACCAGCGTGTGGCCACCGCCTATTGGCACTGGTTCTTCCTGATCCAGCCAGCGCCCTTTCCGGAACGGCTGCTGGGTCTCGACGCCGAATTCGTGCTGACCAGCGCGCTGCGCGGCCTGTCGCCCCATGCCGGCCAAGGTGAGGCGTCGCCTTTCCCGCCAGCGGTGATGAAGGAATACCTGCGCTGCTTCCGGGACCCCGCGACCCTGCACGCCATGTGCGAGGACTACCGCGCGGGGGCCGGAATCGACCTGGCGCACGAGGCGGAGGACCGGCGGCTGGGCCGGCGCATCCAGTGCCCGACACTGGTCCTATGGGGGAAGAAGGGACTCGTGGGCCGCGCCTACGACCCGCTGGCCGTGTGGGGGGAGGTCTGTCGCGACCTCAAGGGCGAGGCCCTGGACTGCGGCCATTTCCTACCCGAAGAGCGCCCGCAGGATGTCCTGCGCGCGCTCTTGGATTTCATGGGTTAGGGGATCGAGCTAGGGGAGCGGCACCGCCCTTATTCCCCCTTTTCCGGGGCCCCGATGGGGGCCACCGGAGACTTCAGGGGAGCGTGGCGGACTGGACGTCGAGGAGAAGCCAAGGGGGGCGATGCGCCACCTTGCGGTTGGCGGGGCGCTTGGCTCAATGCACCCGCTGGGGTTCCATGTCGTGCTGGCGGACGGAGGCCAGCGCCACTTCGGGGGAGGCGGCCACGGCCAGCGGCGTGCCGTCGGCGGCGTGGATGGCATAGCCCAGGATGCCCTGGGTCACCACCGGCTTCACATAGGCCAGGACGTTCACGCCGAAGGCGGCGAAATCCTGGGTGGACAGGTGGCGCAGGGCGTCGGGGCTCAATGTCTGGAATTCGGTGTCGAAGCTGTCGGTCATGATGTCACTCGCTTTTCGCAACGTGAGGAAAGACAGGCTTTTGGAAGCCCTGTCAGGGTGAAGGCGGAAAATGGCCCGATCTGGGATCAACCGGGGCTTTTGTCGGGCGAAACGTCGATTGTCTGGGGCTCGGGCGTGCCTTCGCCGGCGCCGCTGATCTTGATGGTGCGCACCTTGGGCTCCGGAATGGGCCGGCGCAGGTCGATGTGCAGCAGGCCATTATCCAGGCTGGCGCCCAGAACCTCGATGCCGTCGGCCAGGACGAAGCTGCGCTGGAACTGCCGGGCGGCGATGCCGCGGTGCAGGTAGATGCGCGACTTGTCGTCCTGCTGGCGGCCGCGGATGATCAGCTGGTTGTCCTCCGTCTGCACCTGCAGGTCGTCGAAGGTGAAGCCGGCCACGGCCAAGGAGATGCGCAGACCGTCTTCGCCGACCTGCTCGATATTGTAGGGGGGATAGCCCTCGGCGGCGGACTTGGAAATCCGGTCGAGCGTGCGTTCGAACTGGTCGAAACCCAGCAGAAAGGGGCTGTTCAGGAACGAGACGCGGGTATTCATGATGTCGGCAACCTCCTCCAACGAGCGAGTATGCGGGGGCGGCCTCCGCGCCGGGCTTCATCCGAACCCGGTGCCTTCGGCCCGCTGCTTGGCGGCCCGGAACGGCACCGCCTCACGACATACATGGGTACCGTCTCTGGCGCTTCAAGACAAGCGCCGGCGCGCGGGGCGGGCTGAGGAGCGGTGGGGCAATCGTGGCAGGGACGGCTGGGGCGCACCCCTCCTGTGATCACGATCATGGCGAGGCGCACATGCCTTTCGGCCAGGGGGAAGGGCGGGATTCAGATACCCCCAGAAACTGTGGATAAGTCTGTGAAAGGGTGGTGCCGGGGCCAGGAGTCCCGGGGCTCTGCGCTCTTTGCTCAAGAAATAGGCAATAAAAGCAAGTTATTGAAATTAAACGATATTAAAGGCAATACGTTTGCGCCGCCGGGGGTATTTCCTTATCGCGAAGGGCCATGGCGGCCCCTGATTCGGCCTTGACAGGCTTGTGGACCGCCAGGCAGCAGGGGCCGCGCCGGGGAGAGGGGAGATTCCTTGAGGCTAGGCCCTCCGTCGGGGGATTCGAGTCGCGCCGTCATGTGTCTTCCCTGCCGTTGGTAGGGGTTTATCTCCGGCGTCGCGCTTGATCGGCCGCCGGGGTCATGACACAAGCATTGCCAGCTACCATTCAGGCTTACCGCCTTTTTCGAGGTGACCCATGCGTCGTCTGTTCTTGGCCCTTGTTCTCGGTCTGCTGGTCGTGGCACCCGCCGGCGTGGGCGTACGATCGGCCTGGGCCCAGTCGGGCGGTTTCGGCTTCGCCGATGAGACACCCATCACCCTGAACGTGGCCGAGATCGAGGTGGTGAACGATTACGTGTCGCCCATGAAGCCACCCAACATCGAATATCAGCTGCAGCTGACCCCGGCCGAGGTGGTGCGCCTGTGGGTGCAGGACCGGCTGAAGGCCGCCGGCTCCAGCGGCAAGGCCCGGGTCGTCATCAAGAACGCCAGTATCGTGGAGGTGAACCTGCCCCGCACCACCGGCGTGAAAGGGTGGTTCACCACCGACCAGTCGCAGCGGTATGACGGCCGGGTGGAGGTGGAGATCCAGGTGGACATGCCGGCCAAGGGCTATGCCGGCAGCACCTCGGTGGTGGTGACCTCCAGCCAGTCGGTATCTGAGGATGTGACCCTGAACCAGCGGGAAAAGACCTGGTCGCAGCTGGTGCGCGACATGGCCCGCGACATGGACGCCCAGCTGGCCAAGGGCATCCGCGACAACCTGTTCGCGGCCATGATTCTCTGAATTCCTCAAGCGCCGGCAAGGGCCATCCGGCCCTTTGGCCATCCTTGATTTCCAGTCCGCTACGCTCCCGGAAATCTCCGGCGGCCCCGGTCGGGGCCCAGAAAAAAAGCAAGAGCGGCGGGTATGAACAAAAGAAAAGGCCGGTGGCGCTGCTTCATGCGCCATCGGCCTTTTTCGTTGGCGGCCCAGGGGCGGCCCAGGGGCGGCCCGGGGGCGGCCCGGGGGCGGCCCGGGGGCGGCCTCAGAACATGCTGCCGGCCGGGCTGGGATTGCCGATCATGGCTAGGAACTCGCGGCGGGTGCTGGGGTCGCTGCGGAAGGCGCCGAGCATGCGGCTGGTGACCATGGACACGCCGGGCTTGTGCACCCCGCGGGTGGTCATGCACTGGTGCGACGCCTCGATCACCACGGCCACGCCCAGGGGCTGCAGCACCTCGTCGATGGTGTTGGCGATCTGCGAGGTCATCTTCTCCTGGATCTGCAGGCGCTTGGCGTAGACCTCCACCACCCGCGCCAGCTTGGAGATGCCAACCACGCGCGACCGGGGCAGGTAGGCCACGTGGGCCACGCCGATGATGGGCACCATGTGGTGCTCGCAATAGCTTTCGAAGCGGATGTCGCGCAGCACGACCATCTCGTCGTAGCCGTCGGTCTCCTCGAACGTGCGGGCCAGCAGTTCCATGGGGTCGGAGGCATAGCCGGCGAAGAATTCCTCATAGCTGCGGACCACGCGGTCGGGCGTGCCCAGCAGGCCTTCGCGCGTGGGATCGTCGCCCGCCCAGCGCAGCAGGGTGCGGACCGCTTCCTCCGCTTCCTCCCGGCTGGGGCGGCCTTGGGCCACCACGGTGCGGCGCCCGTGGACCGGCCCGGCCAGGATCTTGTCGGCAGGGGTGTTTTTGGCGTGGGTCACGGTGTTTCTCCCTCGGGCGGGCTGGCTTGGTTGGTGACGGGGCGTGTAGGCCCGGATTCGGGACCATATGGTCGGATTCTGTACAAGCACGGGCGCGGGTCCGTCTGTGACAGCGGTCGGCCTGGTCTCGTGCCTTTATCTACGAGCGGGCGAGGCTGTCAGTTCAGCGCCCCGCGTTCATGGGGGCTATCCAGCGAAAAGGCCGGGATGCGCACGTCGAACCGGCTGCCGTCCGTACGCTCCATCTGATAGCTACCGACCATGATGCCGGACGGCGTGCTCAGTGGGGTGCCGCTGGTGTATTCAAAGGATTGCCCGGGGCTCAGCACCGGCTGCTCGCCCACCACGCCGGCGCCCCGCACCTCCTGCACCCGGCCGCGGGCGTCGGTGATGTGCCAGTGGCGGCTGCGCAGTTGCACCGTCTCGCCGCCGGTGTTCTCGATTCGCACGGTGTAGGCCCAGACGTAATGACCTTCCCCTGGGGACGATTGGTCCTCCAGGAACTCGGGGCGCACGCTGACCCGGATGGCGTGGGTGGTTTCACTGTACATGCGACATGTCTTTCAGGGCGTTCTTCCCGTGTCGCCGGCCGGCGGCTGGTTGGCCCAGCGCCCGGTTGGTCCGCGACAAAATCTCCTGTTCCACCCTTCTTAGGCCTGTTCGCGGCCAATCTCCAGGATCTTGGGCGCGGGGATGGCAGGCGGTGGCCCTGCATAGCGAAGGGGGATGGCCCCCCAGCAATGCGGAGAGCGGGAGGCCGATCCCAACCCAGCGGGGATCAGACCCAAAAAACCCGCTTGCGCCCGGGGGGGCTTGGCCTCATATAGGCCCTCAGGTGCAACTACCGACGGCGCGTTACATGTACGCCAGCCTCCTCCTTCGACGACGATCCTCCGGTCGCCTGCTGTGCGGGCGACAGGGTCGTATCACGGCCGGATGCTGACGCGTCGCCCCACTCCTGGCGACGCCCCTCGGTTCCGGTCTCTAGGCGCCCACCGCGCCATCGTTTTAGAGAACCGGGACACCCCAATCGTATGATCCTGACGACTGAGCTGCCGGCGCACGCCGGCGCCATCGAACGCCTGCTCGACACCGCCTTCGGACCGAAGCGCAAAGCCAAGACCGTTTACCGCCTGCGCCGTGGCGTCGCCCCCGTGGCCGACCTGTGCATGGTGGCGCTGGATGAAGACGCGCCGGGCTACTCCGCCGCCCAGCCGCGCCTGGTGGCCTCCATCCGCTATTGGCCGGTGATGGCCGCCGACGGCACCATGACCCTGATGCTGGGCCCCATCGCCGTGGCCGAGGATTACCGGTCCGCCGGCCTGGGCGGCCAGCTGATCCGCGCCAGCCTGGCCCGGGCCGAGGCGCTGGGCTATGCCAGCGTCCTGCTGGTGGGCGACGCCCCCTATTACAACCGCTTCGGCTTCACCCGCCAGCCGGTGCTGGGCCTTAAGCTGCCGGGCCCGGTGGAACTCGACCGTTTCCTGGGCCTGGAGTTCATCCCTGGATCGCTCAGCAACGCCCACGGCATGCTGGGCCGCGCCCTGGCCCGCACGGCCGTTCCCGCCGCGACGGCCGAAACCGCCGTGGGCGAGGCCCCCACGGCCGAGACTGGCATGACGAAGCTGGCCCGCCCGCGCCGGAGGGCGGTTCGCTGAACCATCCGGCCCCCCGGCCAATTGCAACGGCCGGGACCCGTGACCGACGTGCCCCTGAGGGGCGATGTTTCCCGCGTTTCCAAGCGGCGGCCCTACTGCCGCTTGAACGCCGCCCCGGAAAGCCCTATAAGCTCCTTCCCGGCGCGGGTGTAGCTCAATGGTAGAGCAGAAGCTTCCCAAGCTTACGACGAGGGTTCGATTCCCTTCACCCGCTCCAACAACTTCCCTAGAAAATCAGCCACTTAGCGCCCCGGCGCTATGCCGGATGGGGCCGCGTTGTGCCTGATTCTGCCCCATGCTAGCTTACACCAGTGCTTACACGGCGGCGGTGTAAGCAGGTCGGAAGCCAGCTCCGCGAATCGCCCTGGTGGCCGATCGACCTCTTGGACCGCCCATGTAAGCGCCTTTGTGTAAGCAGGGGTGCCCAGCCATGGCCCGTGTCCGCCTTACCAAGACCCTCGTGGATGAGCTGCAGCCGCCGGAGAAGGGGCAGAGCTTCGTCTGGGATAGCGAGGTGGCCGGCTTCGCCGTGCGCGCCACGGCCAGCGGCGCCAAGGCCTGGGTGGTGCAGATGCGGGTGCGCGGCGGCAAAGAGCGGCGCATGGTCATCGGCTTTTGCCACAAGCTGCCGCTGGACAAGGCCCGGCAGGAGGCCCGCAAGGTCATCGCCGCCGCCGATCTGGGCCGCGACCCGGCGCAGGAGCGCCGAGAGGCCCGCGAGGTCAAACCCGACACCAACCCCACCCTGACGGAATTCGCCGAGCGGTGGATGGAGGAGGTGGCGGGCCGCCGCAACCGGGCCGGCACCATCAAGAACCGCCGCCTGCTGCTGAAGAACCACATCCTGCCCCACTTGGGCGAGAAGCGCCTGGCCGACATCGGCCGGCGGGACATCGAGGACATGCACCACCGGGTGTCGCAGAAATTCCCCGTGGCCGCCAACCGCGCCGTCTCCCTCTGTTCCGCCCTGTTCGCCACGGCGGAGCGCTGGGGTCTATTGACCGAGAACCCGGCCACCAAGGTGGAGCGCAACACGGAGGAGGGGCGCGAGCGCTACCTGACCCCGGAGGAAATCGCCCGCCTGCGCACCGCCCTGGACCAGAGCCCGGCCCAGGACTCGGCCGACGTGGTGCGCCTGCTGCTGCTGACCGGCGCGCGGGTGGGCGAGGTGTTGGCCATGCGCTGGGACCAGGCCGACCTCGCGGCCGGGGTGTGGAGCAAGCCGGCCGCCACCACCAAGCAGAACAAGACCCACCGCGTGCCCCTGTCGCCGGCGGCGGTGGAGGTGCTGGCTAAGCGGCAGCAGGCCGCCAAGACGTCCCCATGGGTGTTCCCGGGGCGGGAGGGCCCCGCGCACCACATGACCACCGTGCGCACCTTCTGGACGGCCGTGTGCAAGCGGGCGGGCATCCAGGCCGTGCGCATCCACGACCTGCGCCACACCTTCGCCAGCCTGCTGGTGTCGTCCGGTGAAAGCCTGCCGGTGGTGGGCGCCCTGCTGGGCCACACCCAGGCCAAGACCACCAGCCGCTATGCCCACCTGCTGGACGACCCCCTGCGCCGCGCCGCCGAACGGGTGGCCGCGATCACCAGCGGCGGCAAGCTGTAGGGGTGGGTAGGGGCACGGGGCATGATCGACCGGACCTTCCTCATCCGCCTGCCCGACTTGGCTGAGGAATTGCCCCAGCATTTCTTTCGCACCGTGCCGTGGCCCGATTGGCGGGAAGCTGGCGACTATCAAGCCATTGAGGAGCATTTCGCGGCGGCCGTGGCTCGACGGGAGGCGTTTGAACGGAATTGGGACCAATACGGGGGGATGCCGGAAAGGCTGCGGCACATCCTGGGCTATGACCGGCAGGAGTCGGAAACCAAGGCCCGGATCACCCACGATCCCGCCTACGACTATCACGCCGCGTGGGAGTTCCTGCGCCGGAACCAGGGCTACCAGCGCGATTGGGCGATATGGAGCCGGGCCCGGGAACGGGCACAGGGGAACGAGGCGGCGGGGCGACACCGACTCGACGCCGAAGACGCCATTCGTGAGCGCTACGGGATCGATACCGACTTCGACAAGCCCGCCGACCCGTTCACCGGCGGCATGCCCAAATTCATGAAGATCGCGCAGGTGCCGACCCGGAAATTCCGCCGGTCGGTACAAAACTACACCTCGTATCTCCGGGTGCTGGACGGCCTGGCGGCGGGCGCCAGACGGTCGGAAATCGCGGCCGTCGTCTTTCCTGGGGAGGGCGGCAAGAAGCGGTTGGAGCGCGCTGTGGCGGTTTCACAGGCGCTGGTCGGTGGCGGCTATCGTGAGATCGCCACCCGGCACCGGGATTGGCTTTCCTGAACGTCGGCCCTCGCCTTGATGCCGTGTGTCGCCCCAATCTGGATGTGTGCTCGCCCTTTTTCCCTGTGTGCCGGCCATTCGGGGTGTGTGCAGGCTGTTTTCCGCCGTGTGTCACGGAAGGGGGCTTGCGGGGCCGATTATCGGTAAAACCCCTCTCAGGGTTTCTGCGCCTTTCACAGCGGCTTTGAACTCTGAGGTGAAAGTGCAGGATACGCATTTTGTGCTACAAAATGCGCCCGCTCGCCCCGGTGGCGAGATGCCGGCGAGCCGGCAATCCTCCGCTGAAGCGGAGGGGGAGGGGTTGCCAAGAGAGCGCCGGCATGGGCGCGTCTTCGCTGCCCCGACAGCCACCAGGACGCACCCGAGAATTTATTTCGGGGCGGACAGCATGCGATCCCTGTGAACAATGGGGGGCCTCGACCAATCACGAGGCATCCCCGATGGCATACAAGAAGAAACCGGCGCCCCTTCCCGTCATGGCCGCCGGCCCCATCCCTCGCCTGCTTACGCCGGAGGAGGCGGGGCAGCTGATGGGCGTAGCGCCTCAGACCCTGGCCCACTGGCGGGCGCGGGGCAGCGGCCCCGCTTATGTCCTGCTGTCGGCGCGCTGTGTGCGCTATGACGAGGCGGTGCTGCGCACCTGGCTGGAGAGTCGGGTGCAGGCCTCGACGGCGGAGAACGTCCGATGAGCCGGGGCCGGCGTGTGGCCCTGGAGGGCGTCCAGGGTGAGTTGTTCAAGGCGCGCACCACTTGGTTTCACGTCCTGCATGCCATGATCGAGAACGGGGAATGCGCGACGTTGAAGCCCTATGCCACCGTCGTCTATCTGGTCATCAAGGCCCACGCCAATTTCCGCGACGGCACATCCTTTCCCAGCGTGGAAACCATCGCCGGCAAGGCAGGTATCAGTCGCCGCCAGGTGGTGAAGTCGCTTCAGGCATTGGAGATGGCCGGATATCTCAGCCGTGAGCGGCGCGGCCGGCGGAACCATTACCGGGTGCGGGAGAAGGTGGAGATCCGTGACCCGGCCGGCATGCCGGCGGCTGTCGCCACTTGGGACTATCTGCCCAGCACCTTCATGGACGCGCTGGACCAATTGCGCGCCATCCTGGCCAAGGGTGCCCACGCGCCCGAGGCCCCACGCCTGGTGGTGATCAAGAACCTGAACATGAACGTGCAGATCAACGCCGGGAATGGCATCCAGACCATCCAGGTCGCGGCTGACGGGGGTGAATAGGTGCATATGGTGCACCTATCGCCCTGTGGATAAGGCACCCGATTGGTGCACCATATGCACCTGATACCCTCCGAATCAGTGCACCATATGCCCCCTAACGAGAGTCTTTAACGAGGTGCCAAAGGGGGCGGCGCGTAGCGCCATCCCGCGCGCGGCGAAGCGCCGCCCCCTTTGGCTCATCCCTCTACAGTCCCCCTTCGGCGCGGCGGCCCTGTGGATGAATTGCATTCGGGTAGGTGCTGGCCGCTGCGTTCAGCATTCATGGGGTCGGGTTGATCCGGGCATCAGCGTTGAAGGCGGCACCGCCGCCAAAGGGGCCGCCGCTCCGCCAGCTTTTGAGGGCGCTCCGCGTCGTCCCCTTTGGCTCAGCGCTATATCCATAGGCGCTTATCCGCCTAATTTGACTTTAGGCGCTTTTTCGCCTACTGTCACCTTAGGCGCAATTCCGCCTTGGGGAAGACTATGGGCATCCGCAGCAACACCGATCTTGGCCACACCCTGCGCCAGATGCGCCAGGCCGCCGGTCTGACCCAGGCGCAGTTGGGCGACAAGGCCAGCCTGCGTCAGCGGACCATCTCGGATGTGGAGCAAGGGCGGGGCTGCACCACGGAAACGCTGTTCGCCCTGCTGACGGCCCTGGGCGCCGAAATCACGGTGGACGCCCGCCGCGTTACCGACTTCATACCGGGCAACTACTGATGCCCAGCACTTCTCGCAGCCTTAAGGACCGGCTGGACGTCTATCTGGGGCGCAGTCTGGTGGGCGTCCTGGTGCGCGGTGGTGGCGGTGATGTCTCCTTCACCTATGACCGCGACTGGCAAGCCCGTGCCGATGCCCTGCCGGTATCGCTCAGCCTGCCCCTGCAGGCCAAGGCCCATACCGGCCTGGCCGTGGCCGCCTATTTCGACAACCTCTTGCCCGACAGCGACGCCATCCGCGCCCGCATCGCCATGCGCGAGGGGGCGGCATCCGACCGGCCGTTCGACTTGCTGGCCGCCATCGGCCGGGACTGTATCGGCGCCCTGCGCTTCCTGCCCCCTGGCGCCGACCCCGGGGACCCGACCCGTATGGAGGCTGACGAGGTGTCGGTGGCGGAGATCGCCCGCCGCCTGCGCCACCTGAAATCCGCCCCCCTGGGACGCGAGCAGGGTGACGATGATTTCCGTATCTCCATCGCCGGCGCCCAGGATAAGACGGCCTTCCTGCGCCTGCCCTCGGGCGCCTGGGCCATTCCCCGGGGGGCCACGCCCACCTCGCACATCTTCAAGCCCCCCATCGGCCTGACGGAGGGCCGGGTGGACCTGTCGGACAGCGTGGAAAACGAATGGCTGTGCCTGGCCCTATGCCGCGCCCTGGGCCTGCCCGTCGCCAACGCCGCCATCGAGCGGTTTGAGGATGTCACGGTGCTGGTGGTGGAACGGTTCGACCGCCGGCCGGTGGAGGGCGTCCTCTATCGCCTGCCGCAGGAAGACCTCTGCCAGGCCCTGGGCGTGCCCAGCAGCCAGAAGTATGAGGATCGGGGCGGCCCCGGCATCGCCCAGATCCTGAAGCTGCTGGCCCGCAGCGACACCCCCGACCAGGACCGGCGGAATTTCCTGAAGGCCCAAATGGTGTTCTGGCTGCTGTCCGCCCCCGACGGCCACGCCAAGAACTTTTCCATCTTCCTGACCCCCGGCGGCTTCCGCCTGACGCCGCTCTATGATGTGATGTCGGCCATCCCTTATGGCGCCACCTCCCGCGCGTTCGACCCCGCCCGGGTCAAGCTGGCCATGGCGGTGGGGCGCAACCGCCATTACCGGGTGCGGGACATCGCCTTGCGTCACTGGCGCCAGACGGCCGAGGCGGCCGGGCTGGCGGAGGGTGTCGTTGAGGAGATCATCGCCGAGTTGCGTGCCGACTTGGGCGCCACGCTCCGGAGCCTTCGGCCTAGCCTGGGCGATCATGTATCGGCGGACCGGGTGGATCGGCTTTTCGATCACCTCGCCCATAGCGTTAAGAGCCTGGCGGTTGCCTAAAGGGCGACAGGGACGGAGTCGCTGGTCCCGGACACGCCTGGGCCCCATTCAGCCGGCCGTTGCGAATCATCAATTCCGCGCAACGACGTGCCTGAAATTACCAACGCCCCTTGGCCTTCACCGTGCCGCGGCGCCCGGCGGCCGGCACCGCTTTGTTACCCGCATAGATCAGCCGCTCAAACTTGCCCAGGCGGCCAACTGGGCCTCGGGCTCATAGGCGAGGAACGGGGCGTTCCCGCCGGTGTAGTGGATCAGATAGAGGCCGGCCCCGTTGAAACGGGTGATGGTCGCCAGCGGGGCGCCGGGTCGATCAAGCAAGGCCTTCACCGCGTAGGGTTCATCCTAGGGGCCAGTAAAATTATCAACGTTTGCTTGCAGATAGTTTTTTTGTGGCGTCTATGACGACTATATCAGACGCCCGTTCACCCAGTGCGCGTCTCTGAGATTGTATTTGTTTTATCTGTTCAAGCTTTTTTCCAAGATCTCCAAAATCCATGACAACAAAAATACCGTGATCTGTGGAGGAGGCGTTTAGGTAGATTTCAAGTTGCTTTTCATAGCCGTGACGCACGGTTCCGCTAGAGCGTTTCATCTCGACAAGAATTCTTGTCTTGTATCCGTTAGAGAATTTAAAATCTATTGGACCTCCGCCCATGTTGGCTTCAGGAGAGATGTCCACATTGTTTGCGCGACAATAGGCATCAGCAATTGCGTAGTAAATGAGCTGAGCGGCGCGTTCCTTTTTGGGTTTATCATCTATCCATAGCTCTTCTCAAAGATTGCCATTTTCGACGTGCTGCTTAAAAAAGGCTAGCGTGTCATGAACTAACTTCATTATTTCGCTTGGACCCTTTGTGAGGTCGTATTGAGCAAATTGCGTTAGTTCCTCGAATCCTGTCGCAAATATTGCCTTCATTTTATAGTAGGCAAGAGCATCCACGTTAGGGTCATAGGTGCGAACGTGCTCCTTAACGGCTTCTAAGAATTCTTGAAAACTCTTGGGGGATTGAAGAGCGATTTCCCGTAATACCCTTTTTCTGTCAGCAACAGTTGGCTTAGCGATGTCCGCCAGCATCGAATTCACAGCTTGCCTTATGTAGGCGCTCTGTGTGACTGCGGCTTCGATATCAATCCAATCATTTGCAATTGGCAGTTCCCGAACAATATCTTTCGGTACGAGGATAATGAATTTTCTCTTGCCGTTTTTGTCTACAACGCAAGGCAGTGGATGTCCTGGAAGTACCGTTCCGAGCATTAGTGGGATGCCACTAGCCTCACAGAATTCTTTAGTGATCTGCGCGAGTTGCTCAATAATTACCCTGGTAGTGAAGTCGCTGATCGTATCGGGGCCAACATATTCCTCAAAGAAACCCATGAGAGATATCATCTCTGGATCTTTCGAGCCAAGCGCGACAATCTCTTTAGATGTCCGCAGAATGGCGTCGCGCACCTCTTCGGGGCGTGAGCTGCCAGACCGCCCGCTCCCCCCGTATCCAAGACCATTTTCCGGGGGTTCGCGGAGGTCTAGTAGCTTTTCGGCACCTTTCCATGCCGCATCACCCTCTTTATCAGAGATAGCAACCAGCCGAACGAAGTTGCCGAAGTGTTTCTTGAAGGCGGCTACACCGTCGGTTGCGATGGTTCTGTTTGACGATTTTTCAAGCAGAACTGGGTCAATGAAGAGTTGGGTATCAACGTCGATGAATGGGTTGATCAGTCCAGCGGCGTCGAGAAGCGAGGGCGCAATACCGAAATAGGTAGAAAATAAAGTCGGGTTTTGGACGCGTGCCATCGTGCATTTCCCCACATCGCATGTTCCCCGATTGTTCCACACAATCTTTGCGCGGACAAGTGCACCGGCCTATTTCTGCGTGTAGAGATGAGGTGGGTGTCGGCTGTCGATCGAATGCCCAGTGCTAACGCCCCTGATGCGGCAGCCTCTTACAAAATAGCTTACATCGAATAACTTGCAGAAAAAATATCATTTAATATCAAAATGTTACATTTATAAACCGCAAGCCTCCCAAGCTTACGACGAGGGTTCGATTCCCTTCACCCGCGCCAGTTTCGGCCGACCGGTTTTCGCCGTTGCTTGCCTTGCGCGCGGCTCTTCCCCGACAGAACCATTTCGCGGCCGTCCGATGCGCGGGCCTTCATACCCGCCGCCTCACCGCCGCCACGGTTCCTCCTCACATTACAAGTGTGTAACCCGGTTGGGCCTTGGTCGCTTTCCCGTTGAATCGCCGGGCCAGTGGGACAATATGGAAATCGCGGCCCATGGGGGTCGCCTGGGTTTAACCTGGGATCATTCGAGGAACGTCATGGCTATTGGACCCTACAATCGTTTTGCGTCGAGCACCGGCGCTTACGACCGGGCCCTGTTCGATGAGGGCCTGCGCCAGCACATGCTGCGCGTTTTCAACTACATGACTGTCGGCCTGATCGTCACCGGCCTTGTCGCCTTCTTCGGGGCCCAGTCCCCGGCCCTGGTGGCGGCCATCTTCGGCACGCCCCTGAAGTGGGTGGTCATGCTGGCGCCGATCGGCTTCGTGTTCGCGCTGTCGGCGGGCATCAACCGCATGTCGTCGGGCACGCTGCGCACCGTCTTCTTCGCCTACTGCGCCGTCATGGGCCTGTCGCTCATGAGCTTGTTCCTGGTGTTCACCGGCGCCAGCATCGCCCGCGTCTTCTTCATCTCGGCCGCAACCTTCGCCGGCGCCTCGCTGTACGGTTACACCGCCAAGCGCGACCTGACACAGTTCGGCTCGTTCCTGATCATGGGCGTCATCGGCCTGGTCATCGCCAGCCTGGTCAACATCTTCCTGGCCTCCAGCGCGCTGCAGTTCGCGGTGTCGGTGCTGGGTGTGCTGATCTTCACGGGCCTGACCGCCTATGACAGCCAGCGCATCAAGGAGATGTACGCCGAGTCCTGGGGTGTCGAGGCCAACACCAAGCTGGCCGTCATGGGCGCGCTGAGCCTGTACCTCGACTTCATCAACATCTTCATCTCCCTGATGCAGCTGATGGGCGATCGCCGCAACTAAGCGGAACCCACCGGCAGCGGGAAGGTTGTGGGGCCGTCCGGGAAACTGGGCGGCCCTTTCCTTTTGGCGCCACCGCCGGCCATGATCGGGCGGGTCCCGTCCGCCGCTTCCACAGGTTCGCCGCCATGATCTTCCTCTACACCGATTTCGGCTGGTCCGGCCCCTATGTCGGCCAGATGCGGGCGGTGCTGGCGGCGCGCACGCCGTCGGGCACCCCCATCATCGACCTGATGCACGACGCCCCCGCCTTCGATCCGCTGGCCGCCGGCCGCCTGTTGGCCGCCATCCTGCCGGCCACCCTGGCGGCCTTGCCGCATACCCCCGTGCCGGCCGTTTTCCTGGCCGTGGTCGATCCCGGCGTGGGCACGGCGCGCCGGCCCCTGGCCGTGCGGCTGTCCGGCAGGCAGGGCGGCCCCCAGGGGCGCCCCATCTGGTTGGTGGGGCCGGACAATGGCCTGTTTCAGCCGCTGATCGCCGACACCACCGCCACCGGCGGGTTGGCCGAAGCATGGGAGATCATCTGGCGGCCCGACATCCTGTCCGTTTCGTTCCACGGCCGCGATCTGTTCGCGCCGGTGGCGGCATTAGCGGCCAAGGGGGCGGCCGAGGGGCAGGAACTGGGGGATTGGGTCCGGCCGTTGGCCCTGACCGACCTGGTGGGGGCGGCGCTCGACGGTGGGGCGGCCGGCAATGGCCGCGTCCTTTACATCGACAGCTATGGCAACGGCTGGACCGGCCTGCGGCCCACGGGCGTGCTGGACGGCAGCGTGGCGCCCGACGCCCGGCTGTGGGTGGGTGGTCCCGGTGGCGGCCGGGCGGTGGAGCCCGCCCGCACCTTTGGCGCCGTGCCGCCGGGAACGGCCTTCTGGTACGTGAATTCCAGCGGCCTGGTGGAAATCGCGGTGAACCAGGGCCGCGCCGACGAAGCGTTGGGCTTCACCCTGGGCTCCCCCATCGGCGTGCGCGCGCCTTACATCAAGCTATAGACGGCAAACGAGCAAACGATAGGAGGCAGTATGGGGCTTCGGCTCCCAACGTAAGCCCCGACTGGGTAGGCCCCGACTGGGGCCGCCGGAGTTTTGCGGGGAGCGAAGCGGACTGCAAAACGAGGATGAGCCAAGCCGCCGGAAGGCGGCGCCCGGCGATTGAGGGCGAAACTAATGCGCCGTGGGCACCACCGTCGCCTCGTCCATCAGGGCCAGGAAGGGCAGGTCGCTGGGCTGGTTGCCATAGCCCCAGCGGCGGCCATAGGGGCCCGTCTCCTCCATCCATAGGGCCAGGCGCCGTGCCTTTTCCGCACGCACGCAGTTGCCGGCCACCATCTCGCCCGTCAGCAGGCCGTCCTCGCCCACCGCCATCTCGGTGCCCAGCAGATCATGCACCGGCAGGTGGGCCAGCAGGGCCGGCATGTACAGGGTGAGTGCGCCGGTGGCCACCAGGATGCGGTGGCCTTGGTCGGCATGGCGCATCAGGGTGTCGCGCAAGGGGGTATGCCAGCGGACCCAGGCCCCCATCTCCGCCGCCGCTTCCTGTGCCCGCTCCAGCGGCACGCCGGCCAGGCAGCGGCGCAGCAGCCGGCGCTTGAAGGCCGTCTTGAAATCGTCGTCCGCGTCGTTGGCATCACCGCCTTTCACCAGGGTTTCCCTGCCAGGCAGGCGGGGGCCAGCCAGGGGGCGAACCGATAATCGGCGCGACGCGGCACCGGCCACGCTGCCGGCCAGGTGGCGGCGCAGGGTTTCGCCCCCCGCCACCCGCGCCAGGAAGGGCAGCAAGCTGTCACCCCGCGCCAGGGTGCCGTCGAAGTCGAACACCGCCAGGCCCGGCAAGTCGCTTTCCTGGGAGATGTCGCCCGCGCGGGCGGCCACCACGGGGGCGGCGGTCACGGGGGCGACAGTCGAGGGGGCGACAGTCGAGGGGGCGGTGGACTGGGACATGGTCGGCATGAAGCTCTGCGACGGGCGGATGGGGCGCAACCCCCGGTTCATCCGCGCCATAAAACGGGGTGGGCGGCTTCCTCTCAAGTGGTTTTCGCGTTAAGTGTCGGCCTTTCCGCTCAAGACCGACGGCAGCCCCATGATCACCACCCCCACCACCCTTGCCGCCGCCACCCAGGGTGCGGCCAAGCCCTACAAGATCATCATCGACACCGATCCTGGCCAGGACGACGCCGTGGCCATCCTGCTGGCCTTGGCCAGTCCCGAGGATGTGGAGGTGCTGGGCATCACCGCCGTGGCGGGGAACGCGCCCCTGCCATGGACGGAGAAGAACGCCCGCCGGGTGTGCGAGCTGGCGGGCCGGCCGGATGTGAAGGTGTATGCCGGCTGTGACCGGCCCCTGGTGCGCCTGCTGCACACGGCGCCGGAGGTGCATGGCGATACCGGCCTGGATGGCCCGGTTCTGCCCGAGCCCACCATGCCGCTGCAGGCGCAGCACGCCGTGGACTTCATCATCGAGACGGTGATGCGGGAGGAGCCGGGCACCGTCACCCTGTGCCCGCTGGGGCCGCTGACCAATGTCGCCCGCGCCCTGGTGAAGGAACCGGCGATATCCTCCCGCCTACGCCAGATCGTGCTGATGGGCGGTGCGCAGATGGAGGGCGGCAATTCCACCCCCTGCGCCGAATTCAACATCTATGTCGACCCGCACGCCGCCGATATCGTCTTCAAATCGGGCGTGCCCATCGTCATGTTCCCGCTGGACGTCACCCATCAGGTTCTGACTGCGCGTCGCCATATGGACCGCATTCAGGCCGTCGGCAACCGCGTGGCCCAGGCGACGTATGAGATGCTGGACTTCTACCAACGCTATGACGAGCACAAATACGGCACCGACGGCGGCCCGCTGCACGACCCCTGCGTCATCGCCTGGCTGATCCGGCCGGGCATCTTCGAGGGCAAGACTGTGAATGTGGAGATCGAGACCGGCAGCCCGCTGACCACGGGCCAGACGGTCATCGACCGTTGGAACACCACCGGCCGGCCGCGCAACGCCACCGTCATGCTGAAGGCCGACAGCGACGCCTTCTTCGACCTGCTGGTGGAACGGCTGCGGCGTTTCGGCTGATGCCCCGGCGGAACCTGGCGACGATGACAGATCGGCAATAGTTGCCGATCTGTCGGAATCTTCTGCCCAGGCGCGGACCGGACGCGGCAGGCCTGGACCTGCCGCGCCATCGGCGGGAACGGCCGATCGCCTGGAGTTTCAGCGGGACGAGACGGCGGCCCGCGCCTTGCTTGGGAAGTTGTGGTTAACCATGGCCCCCTCACGGGGGGCATGGGGATCGCGTCATTCCACTTCATGGGATAAGGGACCGAAGGCCATGTCGTTCCTGAACACCAGCAACCAGACCCAGTCCACCGCCAACGCCTATGGCGGCTTCGGCACCGCGGGCAGCGGCGGTGTCAACCCCAACGGCTCGACCAATGGCCAGGGCAACAGCCCCCTGTCCGTCAGCCAGACCGACAGCGCCTTCGCCGACCTGCTGAAGGGCGATGACGATCCGCAAACCATGCTGAAGGACATGACCACTGGTGGTTACCAGGGGTACTGGTCCTATCAGATCAAGCAGATGAAGCAGAAGATCGCCGAGGACACACTGCAGTCCAAGGGCCTGACCCCCCAGGACGTGGCCAACATGCCCGCCGATCAGCGCGCCGACCTGGAACGCCAGATCATGCGCGAGGTGGAGCAGAAGGTCCGGCAGATGACCGCCTCCGGCAAGGACGGCAAGGGCGGGCTGCAGAACGCCGGCCAGACGGGCGACGGCAGCGGGCAGAACGGCTTCGGCAGCCAGATGGCGGCCAACAGCAACCAGACCGGTGCCCGCAGCGGCGTGCCCATCGCCGGCGGCGACACCCTGCAGGGCATCCTGGCCACCCAGGAGATGAGTGCTTAGCCTTTTGTTGCTTCCGGGGCGGGCCCGCCCCAGCGCAGGGTGGTGACCAGCCGGCCGGCGGTGCCGTCCTCCAACAGGATGCGTTCCCAGCGCATGCGGCTGCGGCGGATCAGCAGGTCGGGGCGGTGGTTGGTCTCCGTCTCCAGATCCAGCACGCCGTCCGGCCGGTCGTACCAGCCGGTACCGGCCAGGCCGGCTTCCGCGTCCAAAATCTGCGGCGTGGCATAGGACAGCAGGGGCTGGCCCAGCACCGTGCTGGCCGATACCGTCCATTCCGCCTCGCGCGCCGCGGACGCCGCCAGCAGGCGGTGGCTGCGATCACAGATCAGATGCACCGGATCGCGGGAGCGCTGGACCAGCCGCTTCAGGGCGGCGTCCTGGCCCGCCCGGCCCGGGCTCAGCAACGCGGCGATGCGGGCGGTGTGCGGCTCATCCGGCCAGGCCAGACCCCGTTCCCAGCGCGATACGGTGGCCTGGGTCACGCCCAGCAGATCGGCCACGTGGCCCTGCTTCAGGCCGCGCAACCGGCGCAGGCGGCGCAAATCCTGGCCCACGGTGTGGCTGGCCGACAGTCCTTCCATGCCCGCCTCCCAAAAGCGAAGGGGCGACCCGAAGGCCGCCCCCGATGATACCAGACTTAAGCGTCCCGGCCGCTCAGTGGGACTTGCCGCTCTGGATGGTGCCGGAGATGGAACCGCCGTCGGCGATGCTGATGCGGCCGTAACGGATGGTGCCGTCGACCTGACCGGTCTCACCGATGGACAGGGTGCCCGTCACCTCGATGGTGCCGGTGGCGCGGCCGGAAACCTTCATGCTCTCCACCACGGCGGTGCCTTCGAAGTGGCCGCCCTCGGCCACCTCCAACACCTTCACCTCGTTCAGCGTCACATCGACCAGGCGGCCGGCGACGTGCAGGGTGTGGCAGTGGGAGATCTTGGCGCCCTCGATACGGGCCTCGGGCGAGATGGTGGTGACCCCGCCGCCCAGGTCGGGCGTCGATTCCGTCTGCGGTCCGCCGTTCAGGCCCGGCCGCAAAAAGCTGCGCGGATCGAGGATGTCACTGGCCATCGGTCCCCCTCATAGTCCGGCCTGAGCCGGAGGCTAAAAATTCCCTGGTCCTGGCCGGCGCGCATTCCCCATGACGCACCACCGCCCCCCGCCGAAACGGGCCGGACGCTTCAAAACTCTTAAGCGTTTCTGGGGCTTTTCGCAACATCTCCCGGGCCAAGGGCGTTGGCCTTGTCCCGCGTGCCCATCCATGGCCCCGCGCGACGCATGCGTCCTGCACGGCCGGTGCATGGCAGGGGATCTTCAGAATGGGGCCGGTTGAGATTGACGGAGGGCTTGCAGCGCACAATAGTCGGCGGTTCCAAACCCCGGTTGGCGCGCCGGGGGTGACCCTGGTTTTATGATAATTCCGTGTAACGCGCCTCAAGAAATAAAGGAGTGTCTGGCCGTGATTCCTGTCGTGATGCCGACCTATTCCCGGATCGACGTTGTGTTCGAGCGGGGTGAGGGCTGCTTCCTTTACGACACCACCGGCCGACGATTCCTGGATTTCACCAGCGGCATCGCGGTGAACGCCCTCGGCCACGCCCATCCCTACCTGGTGGAGAAGCTGACCGAGCAGGCGCACAAGCTGTGGCACACCTCCAACCTGTTCCGCGTGGCGGGGCAGGAGAAGCTGGCCAGCCGCCTGCGGGAACTGACCTTCGCCGACACCATGTTCTTCACCAATTCCGGCGTCGAGGCGTGGGAATGCGGTGTGAAGCTGGTGCGCAAGTATCACTATGAGACCGGCCATCCGGAGAAGACGCGCTTCATCGTCGCCGGCGGCAATTTCCACGGCCGCACCATGACGGCCATCGCCGCCAGCGGCCAGGACAAGATGGTGAAGGGCTTCGGTCCCCTGCTGGACGCCTTCGACCGGGTGGCCTACGACAATTTGAACGAGTTGCGCGCCGCCATCACGCCGCAGACGGCCGCCATCCTGGTGGAGCCCATCCTGGGCGAGGGCGGCATGCGCCCGGCCAGCCTGGACTACCTGCGCGCCCTGCGCGCCATCTGCGACGAGTACGGCCTGCTGCTGTACTTCGACGAGATCCAGAGCGGCATGGGCCGGTCGGGCAAGCTGTTCGCCCATGAATGGGCGGGCATCACCCCGGACGTGATGTGCATCGCCAAGGGCATCGGCGGCGGCTTCCCGCTGGGCGCGTGCCTGGCCACCGAAAAGGCGGCCCAGGGCATGGTGGCCGGCACCCATGGCAGCACCTTCGGCGGCAACCCGCTGGCCATGGCCGTCGGCAACGCCGTGCTGGACGTGATGACGCAGCCGGGCTTCCTGGATAACGTCATCGCCAAGGGCGCCCTGCTGCAGGGCAAGCTGGAAGAACTGGTGGCGCGCCATCCCACCGTGCTGGACAGCGTGCGCGGCAAGGGCCTGATCCTGGGCGTGAAGTGCGTGACGCCGGTGGGCGACCTGGTCACGGCATTGCGCGACAACGGCATGCTGGTGGTCTCCGCCGCCGACAACGTCGTCCGCATCCTGCCGCCGCTGATCGTGGGCGAGGCCGAGATCAATGAGGCCGTGGCCATCCTGGACCGCACCTGCGCGGCCCTGGCGGCCTGAGGGGTATCCACATCATGACCGCGACGACCAAGACGGTCCGGCATTTCCTGGACATCAGCGATTTCGATACGGCCACGCTGCGCGAAATCCTGAAGCGGGGCCGGGACCTGAAGCAGACCAACGGCACGGCCCAGCACCCGCAGCCCTTCCGGGGCCTGACGCTGGCCACCATTTTCGAGAAGCCGTCCACCCGCACCCGCGTCTCGTTCGAGGTGGGGATGCGCCAGCTGGGCGGTGATGTCATCACCCTGACGGGGCGCGAGATCCAGCTGGGCCATGGCGAAACCATCGCCGACACGGCCCGGGTGCTGTCGCGCTTCGTCAACGTCATCATGATCCGCACGGATCATGAGACCAAGGTGCACGAGATGGCGGGGGCCGCCAGCATCCCCGTCATCAACGGCCTGACCGACACCTCCCACCCCTGCCAGATCATGGCGGACATCATGACGTTCGAGGAGAAGCGCGGGCCCATCGAGGGCCGTGTGGTCTGCTGGAGCGGCGATGCCAACAACGTCTGCCAGAGCTGGATTCATGCCGCCGCCCGCTTCGGCTTCGAAATGCGCGTGGCGGCGCCGGCCAGCCTGCAGCCCACGGCCGACACCATCGCCTGGGCGGCGCGCGAAGGCGCCCGCCTGGTGGTGACGGAAGATCCCAAGGCCGCGGCCGAGGGTGCCGACATCGTGGTGACGGACACCTGGGTCTCCATGCATCACAAGGATGCGCCTGCGCGCATGGCATTGCTGGCCCCCTTCCAGGTCAATGACGCGCTGATGAAACTGGCCTCCCCCGACGCCATATTCATGCATTGCCTGCCGGCCCATCGGGAGGAGGAGGTGACCTCCTCCGTCATCGACGGTCCGCAGTCCGTCGTCTGGGACGAGGCGGAGAACCGCCTGCACGCCCAGAAGGGCATCCTGGCCTGGTGCTTGAACGCCTGATCGTTCCGGCACCGGACCAAGCTTGTCCGGCCTTGAGGTTATCCATAAGGCCCCGATCGGTTGACCCCGGTCGGGCGCCTTTGTTTTTGGGGTAAGCGATCATGACCACCGCCGCCGTTTCCACCCTCGCCTCCGCCCTTGCTTCCCGGGACCTCGACGTGGTGCAGCCCTTCCAGCTGGACCGGTCCAACCTGCGCGGCCGCATGGTGCGCTTGGGCCCCGTGCTGGACGAGATCCTGGGCCGCCACGCCTATCCGGGCCCCGTAGCCCAGATGCTGGCGGAAACGATCACGCTGGCGACCACACTGGCGGCGGCGTTGAAGTATGAGGGCGTGTTCACCCTGCAGACCAAGGGTGACGGCCCCATCAACCTGATGGTGGCCGACGTCACCAGTGCCGGCGCCGTGCGCGGCTACGCCCAGTTCGATGAGGACAAGCTGAAGGCCGCCCTGACGGATGAGGTCGAGACGGCGCCCGTGCCCGCCCTGCTGGGCAAGGGTTACCTGGCCTTCACCGTCGACCAGGGCGAGCACACCCAGCGCTATCAGGGCATCGTCGGCCTGGATGGGGATCGCATGGATGACTGCGTGCGCCACTACTTCACCCAGTCGGAACAGCTGGCCACGGGCATCATCGTCCATGCCGGCCTATCTGATGGGGGCGCTTGGGGTGGCGGTGCCATCATGCTGCAGGCCCTGCCGGATGAGGATGCCGGCAGCGTGGCGTCGGACGCCAAGCCCAGCGACCTGGAGGACGATTGGCGCCGGGCCATGGCCCTGTTGTCCACCGTCACCCCGGCCGAGGTGCTGGACCCGGCGCTGCCGGTGAACGACGTGCTGTTCCGCCTGTTCCATGAGGAAGAGGTGCGGGCCTACGACCCGCACGGCCTGGCGGCGCAGTGCCGCTGCTCGCGGGAACGGGTGGTGACGGTGCTGAAGTCCCTGCCGCGCGAGGAAGTGGCCGAACTGAAGCTCGATGGCGCCGTGGATGTCGCCTGCGAGTTCTGCAGCACCCACTACCGCTTCGACGATGCCGAGCTTGAGACTGTTTACGGCTCGGCTTCCTGAGGTCGCGCGGTCGCTGGCCGGTTTCGCCCGGGCATGACGCCCACGGCGATGCCGGCCAGCACGCCCGCCAGCCCCAGGGCGTGGGCCAGGGTCGGCCGCTCACCCAGCAGGAACAGCGACGGCACCAGCACGGTGACGGGCAGCAGGCCAGTGAACAGGCCGCTGTGGCTGGCCGGGATGCGGGCCGCACCGCGCAGCCACAACACCACCGCCACCAGGCCGTTGCCCAGCGAGGCCGCGGCGTACAGCGCCCAGGCGCCTGGCGACAGGGCGCCCCACAGCGCCTCGGGCGTCATTCCCCGCGCCGTCAGGATGGCGAAGGGCAGGGCCAGCACCGCCGCCATCAGATTGGCGAGGAAGGTGACGGCCAGGGGTGATACGCCCGCCAGCCGCCGGGCATAGACGTTGTACAGCCCCTCCGACACCACCGCACCCAGGACCAGGGCGTTGCCGCGCAGCGTGTCGCTGGCGCCGCCACCACCCTCGTGGCCGCCGGACGCCAGGTTCAGGGCGGCGATGCCGGCCATGGCCAGGGCGATGGCCGCACCATTCCGCAGGGTCAGCCGCTCGCGCAGGATGGCGGCGGCGCACAGGGCGGTCACGGCGGGGATGGTGCTGGTCAGGATGCCGGCGGTGGTGGCGCTGGTGCCTCGCAGGCCGTACATCAGGAAGACGTTGAACAACACCATGCCGAACAGCGACAGCAGGGCCAGGCTGGCCCAGTCGCCGCCCGTGGCCGGCAGGACGCGGCGTCCATGGCGAAGGGCCCAAGGGCTGAGCGCCAGGGCCACCAGGGCGAAGCGCACATCGGCGGCCACCAGGGGCGGCACGGCGGCCACCGCCATCTTGCTGATGGGCACGGACAGGCCAACCAGGACCATGGCGGCGGTGAGGGAGAGATAGGCAGCGCGCATTATAAAGGTATTGTCTCAACTAAAGGGATGAATTCATCGCCGATGACGTTACCAATTACAATGGGCGCTACCGTGCTGATTTTGGATATTTCCTCACACATTTTCTGATAGTATTTTATTTCCGACTCTTCAATTTTATTTTTCGATGCGACGATTAAGGAGAGCCCTATTATTTCTCCGTGTAGAGTTTCCGCAATTCTCTTTTTCGATATATTCAATGATATTGCTAATATCCTTTCTAAATTTATTGTTTCCATGGCAATGGTTTCAATCCCAATAACGCCTCGTGGCGTTTTGGCAACGTACTCAGGGAATAGGCCGCCATTAAATATTCTACCTCCAAGTTGTCCTATTAGCCAATAATGTATGGCCATTTCAGCATCCATAAAAATATTTATTGTCTCATTTCTATAGCTGTGATCTTGCGGAGTTGTGGGTATTTTATCGAAAGCAATTTGATTTTGTGCTATTTCGGCGTCACTCTGATAGTTCGTCGATTTCTCAACTATGTCCTTGACCTGGTTTATCGTTTCTTCAGTAACCTCGTTGGCATTGATATATTTTTCCGCAAACTGTAGAAATTGATCCGATTTATACATCCAAAATAGATCGACTCCACCAACTTCAATTATTTCTTGAATTAATGCGGGAAGGGGGCCGCGAGTTTGGTGATTATCAACATCCCACCAATCTGTCTTGCTATCATCTGTGACGAAGATAATATTTTTAATATTATTGTCCCTTGCATGGGCAATTGACTGCTTCCATATGATGAGATCTCCATATTTATTTCTGTATTTTATTTTCCCGTCAAAGAAATATGATTCGTCCTTCGGATTGTTGTCCTTAAATCCGGGCGGTATTTTGTTGTTATAACGATCGTCGGCATCACGAGTAAGTTCATCGATCTCCGATTGATCTCTGGGGGGGGAGCCCACTTTTCCTTCAAATAATTCAGAAATCTTAATACCAATTGGATCGTCTAATGTGCTGATTGGCAAATTTTTTTTGGAAACAGATATCGATGATATTATCCTCTCGTGTGCTATTCTAAATTCCTTGATTTTTGTGGAAATTTCCTCAGGACTCACTCCGGCATTTACATTATTTTTTGTGAGGCTTTCTGTTAATTTTATTATTTCTAATCCATTAGAAGTTATTCGATCGATGATGTCGTTCACTTTTTTGTTTTCTGTGTTTATCCTACTAAATCTATTTCTGTGAAATTCCAAACCAACCTGATATGGAATCCATATTCTTTCAGATATTTTCCCCATAACTGAAAAGAATATATTTCTTACTTGCTCTGGGTATCGGTACATAGCAAGCAATACATTTGTATCAAAAATAAAAATACCATTCTTCCACAAAAAGGAAAATTGGTCTTCAGTTGGCCGGTAATGCCATCTGAAATAATCTCTCATTCAATGGCTCCCTTGCGCTTGGGCAGATTTCGTTGGAGGCATATGTTGCGTATCGCAAAACCTAAATATAACTCATATCCATCTCTCGACAGCTACTCATCTGCGTTGTCCGGTGCATGCACGCATAGGAACGTCCAGATGTTGAGGAAGGAATTGGCAGAGCGCATGGGCGCCACTGTAGCCGCTCGCCACCCTTCCGACATCCCCAGGAACATCGCTGTTGAAGCCGGGCCCGCCAGCGCTTACTTGCAGTGCCTGACTGTTTGCCTTTCCCAAGGATGACGACAATGACGACCGAAACCGCGACGCTGGCCGGTGGCTGCTTCTGGGGTATGGAAGATCTGATCCGCAAGGTGCCGGGCGTGGTGGATACCCGCGTGGGCTACATCGGCGGTGAGCTGCGAAACCCGACCTACAAGGAGGTGAAGACCGGCACCACCGGCCACGCCGAAGCCATCGAGATCACCTTCGATCCGGCCAGGCTGACCTACCGCCGCCTGATCGAGTTCTTTTTCCAGATCCACGACCCGACGACCACCAACCGCCAGGGCAACGACATCGGCAGCCAGTACCGCAGCGCCATCTTCTACGCCTCGCCCGAGCAGAAGGCCGCGGCCGAGGAAGTGACGGCCGAGGTCGACGCGTCGGGCCGGTGGCCCGGCAAGGTCGTCACCCAGATCGTTCCCGCCGGCACCTTCTGGGAGGCCGAGGACTATCACCAGGACTATCTGGAAAAGAACATCGGCGGCTACACCTGCCACTGGGTCCGTCCCGACTGGGTGTTGACCGGCAAGTAAACCGGTGCCGGCACGCTGAACCGAAGAAAGGCCGCCTCCATCCCCGGGGGCGGCCTTTTTTCCGTCAGCGCCCCATCTCCCGCCCCACGGGATAGCGCAGGTAGGCGGCGTCGCTGTAGGGCGTACGCTCATAGAACCAGGCCAGGCGCTGGTCCGGGTTGGTGGCGAAGCCGGGGTCGGCCTTCAGCTTGGCCTCGAAGGCGGCTTTCAGGGCCGGGTCGGTGGCCAGCATGCGCTCGGCCAGCGGGGCGATGGCATAGGGCTCGATATACTCCGTGCGCTGCAGGATTTCGGGGAAGAAGCCCCAGGCCAGGAACGACTCGGTGCTCTCCGCTTCCAGCAGTTGGCCGGCCAGGTCGCCCAGGGGCTGGTCGGTGGGCACGCGCACGCTGCCCTTGGGGTAGAGCACCGTGCGCGTCTCGTGCACATACCCGGCCGTGTCTAGCATGACGTGGCCCTCGTTGGTTTCGGTGGCCAGCTTGGGCTCCGTCAGGCGCACGGCGTCCACCGTGACCTCGCGCGGCTGGTCCTGGGTCTCCATCGCCAGGCCGTGCAGGCGCAGCCGCGCGATGATCTCCGGCTTGGTCGCCGGCACCCAATAGGCCTCGGGCCGCGCGACCGTGACGCTGGGGTGATCCAGGAAGACGGGCATGCGCACCGTGGCGCCCGGCCGGCCCAGCCAGCGCACCTCCACCCCGCCTGAGGCGGGGGAGATGTAGCTCTCATGCCGCATGGTCCGGAACTCCACGCTGGCGCTGGGCGTCTTCTCCACCTCGAACGCCACGGGCAGGGTGACGGGGCGGCGGGCGCGGTCGGACGCCACGGCTTGGCGCAGAACCGCGCCCTGTTCCGCCAGCAGGGTCAGCGACCGCTCGATCAGCACATAGGTGCCCAGCACCCGCTGGCGGTAGGGCTTCAGCGAATGGTTCTCCACCAGCACGGTGGGTATGTGCGCCAGGTTGCCGTAGCCGATGGAATAGCGCAGGGGCGTGGTGCCGCCGGCGATGCCGCCCTCTGGCTTGCGGCCGTCGGCCTCCGTCACCAGGGGGCCGGGGATGTGGCCGGCCTTGGTCAGGGCTTGGCCCACCTCCGTCTTGAAGGGGCCCGCCAGCCAGCGGTCGATGGCGGGGGAGAACAGGTCTCCAGCGGCGCCTTCGTCATTGCCGAAGGTGATGTCATAGGCGTAGTCCATGCCGTCGGTGACATGGATGTCCAGGTACAGGTCCGGCTGGTAGCGGCGGATCAGGGCGATCATGGCCCGCATCTCGGGCGTGTCCAGCTTGCCGTAATCGCGGTTGAGGTTCAGGTTCTGCGCCGTGGTACGCCAGCCTTGGTTCATGGGGCCGCGCTGGTTGGGCCGGTTGTAGGCGCCGGCGCGCTCATGGCCATCGACGTTGAAGATGGGCACGAACAGCAGGTTCACCCGGTCCAGCAGGCCGTCCTTGCCCCGCTGGGTGATGTCGCGCAGCAGCATCAGCCCGGCGTCCTTGCCGTCGATCTCGCCGGCGTGGATGCCGGCCTGCACCAGCAGCAGGGGCTTGGCCGGGTCCGGCTTGCCGTCGATCAGGCCCTTGGCCGCCAGCACCGCCACCATCTCCCGCCCCTCGGGCGACACACCGAACACCTCCTGCCGCAGCAGGGGTGAGGCCGAGACCAGCCGGTCGATGAAGGCGCGGGTCTCGTCATAGCTGGGCGTGGCGGTCAGGCCGGTCAGCTCCGCCGGGGTGGCCCAGGGATCAGCCGCCGGCACCACCAGCTTTTCCGACGCGCCGTGCCAGGGGGGCAGCGGCGGCAGGAAATCCGTGTCCCAGGGGCCTGTCTGGGGCCCGGTCTGGGGTCCGGGTGCTGCCGCCAGGGCGGGTGCGGCGGCGGACAGCATCAGGATGGCGCAGAGCGCCAGGCGATGGGGGCGGGGCATGGGCGGGACTCGGGGGAGGGGCGATGGGTTTAGGATCGACCATCACCCGGCGCACCAGGTGCTTTCAAGAATGCTTTTGCCAGAACCCCGAAAGCGCGAAAGCCCGGCTGGACGGGCCAGCCGGGCTTTCGGATTTGGTGGAGCTAAGCGGGATCGAACCGCTGACCTCTACAATGCCATTGTAGCGCTCTCCCAGCTGAGCTATAGCCCCGAACCTTTGAATTCGGACACCGCCTCTGGGGCCCATGACCTGGGCAGCGGCGGTGAGGCCGGGAATATGCGCAGATGCGGGGCGGAGATCAAGCGCGCAATTTCATCCGCGACCCTGGCATGTCTTTCAGTCATGTGACAGGTGACCCCGCCACTGCCGGCATTGGAAAAGAAAAAGTGGCGGCAGGGCCAGTCAATCGGATCAGAAACACGAAAGGCCGGCTGAGTCGTCAGCCGGCCTTTCGGATTTTGGTGGAGCTAAGGAGGATCGAACTCCTGACCTCTACAATGCCATTGTAGCGCTCTCCCAGCTGAGCTATAGCCCCAAACCATTTTTAACTCGGCCCGCGCCGCCTGGGGGCTGGCGTGGTGTGGGCGGGAATATGCTCAGATGCGCCGGCCGGATCAAGAGAAAAATCGGGGATTCCCAAACTTTTTTCCGGAACGGCCAACGCCCTGAAATTCCTCAGACTTTAGCGGTCCTCGTCGCCACCTTCGACGTCGACCACCTCGCCCATGTCATCCTCGTCGCCCAGTTCCTCGGCGTCCTCCAGCAGGACGTCCTCGTCATCGTCGCCGGGCACCTCGTCGGCGGTCTCGGCTTCCTCCAGGTCATCGACCTCCAGGTCGACCTCGGCCTCTTCCAAGGCCTCTTCCTTCTCCTCGTCCTCGACCTCGACGCCGGTGTCCTCGTCATCCAGGACCGGCTTCTTGGTGTCGTCGGCCAGGATGGGACGGGCGCGGCGGGACTTCAGCAGGGCCTCAGGATCGAACACGGTCGAGCACGAGGGGCAGGTCGGCGGATTCTTCCGCATGTCGTAATAGCGGGTGCCGCAGTTCGGGCAGATCCGCTTGGTGCCCCATTCCGGTTTCGCCACGGCAATCCTCCGTCAAAAAACACGCGTGGCGACGGCCCGGGCCGGCCATGTCCACGCTCCATATAAAAAGGTACAGGAGCGGGCGTTTGCCATGAAGCCCGCCCCCTGTCAAACGTGAATCCTCGAAGACACCCACAAGGGGGCGCTTTCGTCCCATGCGGCGGCGCCCGCCGGGGCCCCCAGGGCGGTCCTCGGGCCCCAACGCCTTGCGCGGCGGCGGGGGTGGGGCCATCCTGGACACTGTTCCACCCCGTCATTCCAGGGACTCCAATCCCCATGTCCGCGCCCGCCTTATCCACCTGGATCTCATCCCCCGTCCCGCCGCTGGGCGGCACGGCGGTGGTGCCGGGCGACGCCGCCATCGCGGCGCGCGCCCTGGTGCTGGCGGCGCTGGCCGTGGGGGAAAGCCGGGTGACGGGCGCCCCCGTCGGGCTGGAACCGCTGGTGCGGGCCCTGCGCACGCTGGGGGCCCACCTTGAGCCGATGGGCGAGGGCGCCTGGCGGGTCCACGGCGTGGGCGTGGGCGGCTTGCGCCAGGCCCCGGGCCTGCTGGACGTCGGCCCGGACGGCCTGGCCTTCGCCTTGCTGGCCGGCCTCTTGGCCACGCAAGAGGGCGAGACCTTCCTCACCACCAGTTATCCCGCCGCCGCTTTCCTGAAGACGGCGCTGCCGCCCCTGTCCCGCATGGGGGCGGCCTTCACTCCCGCCGGTGACGGGCTGGGCGGCATCCATCCCCCGCTGCTGGTGCGGGGCACGGCCCGGCCGGTGCCGGTGGATCACCGCCCGCTGGCCCCGGTGGCGTGCGAGGTGAAGTCCGCCCTGCTGCTGGCCGCGCTCAACGTCGCCGGCCGCACCACGGTGGTGGAGGAAACGCCCACCGCCGACCATACCGAACGCCTGTTGCGCCAGTTCGGCGCCGCTGTCACCGCCCGCCACCAGCCGGACGGCGCCTGGGCCGTCAGCATCGACGGCCAGCAGGAACTGCGGCCGGCCCGGGTGGCGGTGCCGGGCGACGTCTCCCTGGCGGGCGCCGCCCTGGTGGCCGCCGCCCTGCGCCCCGGCCCTGGCATCGCGTTGCCCCATGTCGGCGTCAATGAGCACCGCATCGCCCTGTTTCCCGTGCTGCGCGACATGGGCGTGAGCGACATAGGTGTGGGTGACATGGGCGCCAGCCTGACCGCGCCGGCCCAGCCCGCCGGCCAGGGCGAACCCTTGGCCGACCTGCGGCTGCACCCGGCGGCCCATCCCTTGCGCGGGGTGGCGGTCGCGGCCGCATCCCTCAGCGCCGGTGAGCTGGCGCTGGTGGCGGTGGCAGCGTCCTGCGCCCGGGGCACGACGGTGCTGCGCAGCCTGCCCCTTCGCCTGGCCCGGATGGTGCCGTGCCTGGTGGCGGCCTTGAGCGCCTGCGGCGTCACGGTGTCGGCGGGGGCGGATGTGCTGACCATCACCGGCGACGGCCGGCCGCCGCGGGGCGGGGCGACGGTGGAGGTCGATGCCGACCTGGCGCCGGCCTTCCTGGCGCTGGGCACCGCCGCTGCGCAACCCATAGCCGTGCGGGCCAGCCTGGGCCCGGCGGCGGCCTCCCTGCTCAACGCCCTTGGCGCCGCCATCACGCAAGAGTGAGGGGTGGGGCCGGCTTGCCAGGCGGGGCGGGCGGTGTTAGGCCACCGGCCTGTCCTCCTTCCGGTTCCACTTGCTCGGCGAAGGCGCCCCATCCCCATGACTTCTTCCTTCATCGTCGCCATCGACGGCCCAGCCGCCAGCGGCAAGGGCACGCTGGCCCGCCGCCTGGCCGCCACCCTGGGCTTCGCCCACCTGGACACGGGCGCGCTCTACCGCGCGGTGGGGTTGACGCTGTTGCGGGCCGGCCATGCGCCGGACGACACGCAGGCCGCCATCGCCGCCGCCCAGGGCCTCGATGCCGCCACCGTGCTGCCGCTGATGAACGACCCGGCGTTGCGCCAGGACGCGGTGGCGGTCGCCGCCTCCAAGGTCTCGGTGGTGCCCGAGGTGCGGGCGGCCCTGTTGGATTTCCAGCGGAATTTCGCCAACCATCCGCCCGGCGGCGCAAAAGGCGCGGTGCTGGACGGCCGTGACGTCGGCACGGTGGTCTGCCCCGGCGCGCCCGCCAAGCTCTACGTGACCGCCGACGTTGAGGTCCGTGCCCGGCGCCGTTTGTCGGAGTTGCGGAATACTGGCGCTGAGGCTATATACGAGGCCGTCCTGGAGGACATGAAAGTTCGTGATGCGCGTGACAGTCAACGGGCGGTGGCACCGCTGAAGCCCGCTGTCGACGCGTTTTTGCTTGATACGTCCATGATGGATGCCGAACAGGCGTTCGTCGCCGCCACGGACTTCATCCGCTCCAGACCCGCGTTTCCCGGCTTCCTTTAAAACGGACGGTTAGGCCGCGCGGCCCCCAACTCAACCCAAGTCGCCGGGCATGGTGTCCGACGCCATGGGCCAAGTTAACCTCCTGTCGGCCGGGCGTCTGCCGGGGGGTTGGAACGGGCCTGTGCTGGATCCACTCAAGGAGTTTAAATGGCCCAGGTTTCCGCCGCCAAGTCCCAAGACCGTGGGATGAAGGAAAGTTTCGCCGCCCTTCTGGAAGAGTCGCTCGGCACGAGCGAGAGCCTCGAAGGCACGGTGGTCAAGGGCACCGTTCTCAACATCGAGAACGACATGGTGCTCATCGACGTTGGTCTGAAGTCCGAAGGCCGGGTCGCGCTGAAGGAATTCGCCGTCCCCGGTCAGCCGGTTGAGCTGAAGATCGGCGACACGGTCGAGGTTTACCTCGAGCGCATGGAAGACAAGCACGGCGAAGCCATGCTGTCGCGCGAGAAGGCCAAGCGCGAAGAGGCCTGGACCCAGCTGGAGCGTGCGTTCACCGAACAGCAGCGCGTCACCGGCATCATCTTCGGCCGCGTCAAGGGCGGCTTCACGGTCGACCTGTCGGGCGCCGTGGCCTTCCTGCCGGGCAGCCAGGTGGACATCCGCCCGGTGCGCGACATCTCCCCGCTGATGGGCACCCCGCAGCCCTTCCAGATCCTGAAGATGGACCGCTCGCGCGGCAACATCGTCGTGTCGCGTCGCGCCGTTCTGGAAGAGAGCCGCGCCGAGGCCCGTTCGGAGCTGGTGGCCAACCTCAAGGAAGGCCAGGTTCTGCAGGGCGTGGTCAAGAACATCACCGACTACGGCGCGTTCGTGGATCTGGGTGGCGTCGACGGCCTGCTGCACGTCACCGACATCGCCTGGCGCCGCATCAACCATCCGTCGGAAGCCCTGCAGATCGGCCAGACCGTCACGGTCCAGGTCGTCCGCTTCAACTCCGAAACCCAGCGCATCAGCCTGGGCATGAAGCAGCTTGAGGCTGATCCGTGGGAAGGCGTGGAAGCCAAGTACCCGGTCGGCGCCAAGTTCAAGGGCCGCGTCACCAACATCACCGACTACGGCGCCTTCGTGGAGCTGGAGCCCGGCATCGAGGGTCTGGTGCACGTCTCCGAGATGTCCTGGACCAAGAAGAACGTCCACCCCGGCAAGATCGTCTCCACCTCCCAGGAGGTCGAGGTCATGGTGCTGGACGTGGATCCGCAGAAGCGCCGCATCTCCCTGGGCCTCAAGCAGTGCCTGGACAACCCGTGGGAGACGTTCGTCGACAAGTTCCCGGCCGGCACCGAGCTGGAAGGCGAGGTCAAGAACATCACCGAGTTCGGTCTGTTCGTTGGTCTGCCGGGCGACATCGACGGCATGGTCCACATGTCCGACCTCGACTGGAACAAGTCGGGTGAAGAGGCCATCCAGGACTACAAGAAGGGCGATCACGTCCGCGTGAAGGTCCTGGACGTCGACGTGGAAAAGGAACGCATCAGCCTGGGCATCAAGCAGCTGGCCAGCGATCCGTTCGAAGCCACCGTCGCCGGCGTCAAGAAGAACGACGTCGTCACCTGCACCGTCACCGCCATCACCGAGGGCGGCATCGAGGTGTCGGTCGTCGACGGCTTCACCGGCTTCATCCGCAAGTCCGACCTGTCGCGTGAGCGTTCCGAGCAGCGCCCGGACCGTTTCGCCGTCGGCGAGAAGGTCGACGCCAAGGTCACGCAGATCGATCGCGCCAGCCGCAAGATCGGCCTGTCGATCAAGGCGAAGGAAGTCGAGGAAGAGAAGCAGGCGATGGCCGAGTTCGGTTCGTCCGACTCGGGCGCCTCGCTGGGCGACATCCTGGGCGCCGCGCTGAAGCGCGCCCAGAAGGACAAGGACGAGGCCTGAGACTTGGTCCGTCAGGACTGAGTTTCAGGGCCCATCCGGGTCTTGAGTAGGAAAAGGCCGTCCCCGGGCAACTGGGGGCGGCTTTTTTCTTATCCAGCCGGCTTGGCCGGACGGAGGAGCTCGACGGGGAGGGCCCCCGAAAGGCTGAGTTCAATCAGCGATAATGCAAGAGTATGAAGACCTTACCCTTGCCAGGACGGGTCCGCTCCGGCACAGTTGGGGGAGGACGGGCGGCGACGGAGGCCGTGACTCCGACCCCACGGGGCCTGGCCGAGGCCGGCCACCAGGGGAAGCGGGGCGCGGTATCAGGACCCGCTAGGCATGGGTGGATGTACACCCAGGCCGCCGGCCTGCCGGGAGGCACCAACGACACGATAAAGATAGCGGTCCCGCGACACCGGGATCGATTGCCCAAGGGGGAATTGCCGATGACCAAGTCGGAACTCATCATGCGGCTGGCGGAACTCAATCCGCACCTCTACCAGCGCGATGTGGAAAAGATCGTCACCACCATCTTCGACGAGATCACCGAGGCCCTGGCCCGGGGCGACCGGGTGGAGTTGCGCGGCTTCGGCGCCTTCTCCGTGAAACGGCGCGACGCCCGCACCGGCCGCAACCCCCGCACGGGCCAGGCGGTGGACGTGGATGAGAAGTTCATTCCCTTCTTCAAGACGGGCAAGCAGTTGCGTGAGCAGTTGAACACCGACTGATAGCCCCCATCTGTGGGACCCGGCCCCGGCGGTTCCGTCGGGACCTCCTCAGCGCCGCCCCCAGGGGCCGCCCCGTCCGGGGGTGGTCCGGGGCGGCCGTTGCCAGTGGAGCGGCCAGTGCTGCGTTACCTTTCCTGGATCGTGTCCATACCGCTGGCCCTCGTCGCCATCGACTTCGCCATCGTGAATGAGGAGTTGGTGCGCCTGACGCTGTGGCCGCTGGACGGCGCGGTGGTGGCGCCGTCCTTCGCGGTGGTGTTCGTGTCCCTGCTGGTGGGCTTCCTCGCCGGCGGCCTGATTTCCTGGCTGTCGGCCGGCAAGCACCGCCGGGCCCTGCGCAAGGAGCGGGCGCGGGGCGACCAATTGCAGCGCGACCTGGACGCCGCCCGCTTGCACGCCGCCGACCTGGAAAAGCGCATCGCCGCCGCCGACCGTGCGGCCGCCGTCTCCACCCCGCCCGCCGACGTGCGGGTGATGTCGCTGCGTTAAGTCTGCCCTCAAGCGCCGGGCGCGGCCATCCGGCCGATTGGCTTCCTCGTTTTCCAGTCCGCTGTCGCTTCCCGGAAAACTGCGGCGGACGCAGTCGCATCCTACAGCGGCATGAAATGAGATCATGGCGCTGGTCTGACGTGTTGGGTTGCAGGCGGCTCTTAGTGGGCCGCCTTTTCCTTTTCCGTCTTGGCCGCCTCGTCCGCCAGCCGCTTGTCCAGACGGGCGGTCACCGCCTCGCCGTATCGACGGCAGGCGGTCTCGTCCACCAGGGGCAGGGTGGCGTTGGGGCCCAGGCGCTTCCACATCTGCGAGGCGTCGGGGTGGGGCGTCAGCAGGATGTCGCAGGGCAGGGCGGCCATGGTGGCGATGGCTTGGCGGAAGCTGGCCAGCACGCCCGGGTGCGCCGCCTCGTCCGAATAGCGGTAGACGTCGTCGGTGTAGGCGCTGAGGCTGTCGGCGTATACGATGTGGTGGCAGCGCCCATCCTGGCAGCTGTCCCAGGTCCAGGTGGTGGCCCCCGGCGTGTGGCCTGGCGTGGCATGGGCCGTCAGGCGGATGGGGCCCAGGGTCACCTCTTCCCCGTCCTTCAGGCGCTTCACATGCGGGATGGCGGGGAAGGCCTCGATGCTCAGGTACTGCGGGTCGCCCCGGTCGCCCTTGCCGTGTTCCAGTGCGCCGGCCGCGGCCGACAGGGCCATGACCGTGGCGCCCGAGTCCCGCTGCAGCTGGGCGATGCCACCGGCATGGTCCAGGTGCTCATGGCTGTTCAGGATGATGCGCACGTCCTCCACCTTGAAACCCAGGGCGCGGATGTTGGCCTCGATCAGCGGCGCCGCCTTTTCCGTGGCGCCGTCGATCAGCACATGGCCCTGCGGCGAGGTGATGAGGATGGAGGACAGGCCGCAGGTGCCGACGTACCAGGTGTCGGCATAGATGTGCAGCGGCGCCGCCGGCATGTTCCAGTCCGCCCCCTCCGGACAGGCCGCCGCCGGTTGCGTCGTCGTCCGCGGCGTCGGCTCGGCAGCCCTGACCTCGGTAGCTATGACGGGGGCGGTGACGCCGCACAGCAGAAGGGCGGCGAGGGCGAGGCGCAGGGTCATGGGACGCGGTCCGAGGTATTGGGGGAGGGAAACTTCCGCGTGTGTGACTGCCAATTCTGGCTAAAAAAGGGCCGGCAGGTCGCCGGCTCCGCACCAGATGGTGGCGTTTGCCGTTACCGAGGCCTGCGCTTGCGGCCGCGCCAATCGGGCTTGCGGCTGCCCTCGCCGGATGGCCGGTTGGCGGCGGCCTTGGGCGGGCGGTTGCCGCGCACGGCGCGGTAGCGGGCCACCAGGGCGATGAAGGGTGCGCGCAGCCGCTCCACCAGCGTGTCGTCCCCCTCCAGCTTGGCCAGGGCGAAGGCGCCGGCCTCCAGCGTCGATACGCTTTCGCGCCGGGGCTCGCGGCGCAGGTTGCCGTAGGCGGAGACGAAATCGGGATGGACGATCAGGCGGCGCAGCTTCAGCAGCCAGGCATTGCGCCACCACAGGGCCTTCGCCTGCGACCACGACCCGTCGAGCAGAATGATGCCCTCCAAGTCGGCCAGAACGGTGGGGTCCTCCACCGTCTGGCCCTTCTTGTCCACCAGCCGCACGGTACCAGGCTGTGTGGCGACGGCGTCATCGCCCGAGCCCATGTACAGCACGGCCCAGCGGCGGGGATCGCCCTCTCTGCCCAGCGCCTTGGCCAGGTTGGGCCAGGACAGCCCCACCTTCAGCCGGCCGCGCGCCAGGCCCAGGGTCAGCAGCCGGGCGCTGCCCAGTTCCACGTCCTGTTCCTGGGGATGCTGCAGCACCAGCACCTCCAGCCGGGTCTCGATGGGCGTGATGCCTTCGCAAACGCAGAGGTCCAGGGGCTTGGCGCAGCGGGGACAGGCGGCCACGGGCGCGGTGGGGGGCTGGGGGGTGGCGTCTTCCGCCGGCGGCACGGTGTCGTCAGTCATCTCAACCAGCGCTTTCTTCCATGAAACGGGCCATGCGCATGGGCGTCGGGTTCCGCGCCATGGTGTCTTCCTTTCCGCAGCCGCCTTCCGGCCTAGAAGTTTCATCGCGGCGGTGATGGGATTAAGTCGCCTGCGACGATGACGCCTGAGCGCCGGGGCTTGACGGCGGGGCCGACAAGCGTTGACGTGGACCCGGCGGGGCCCTCCCGTCAAGATTCTAGCACAGCCTACCCCGGTATAGAGCCATGGCCACCGTCACCGTCCTGCCCCGCCGCTTCACTTCCCCACCCACGCTGGAGGAGATTGAACGCCTGGCCACTGACGCCATCGCGTCCATCCCGCCCGAGCTGCGGGTGCATATGGGCAACCTGGTGGTTCATGTCGCCGAATTCCCGGATGAGGAGACGGAACGGGAGATGGGGCTGGAAACCCCGTTCGACATCCTGGGCCTCTACCGTGGCGTCTCCCTGCCCCAGCGCGGCGCCAACGACGCCAGCCACGGGCCGGACATGATCTTCCTCTACCGCCGGCCGCTGCTGGACTATTGGTGCGAGACGGGCGAGGATCTGGGTGATCTGGTGCTGAACGTCATGATCCATGAGATCGGCCACCATTTCGGCTTCACGGACGACGACATGTACGGCATCGAGGCCAACGACCCCTGAGTTTAGGGGTACCGATATCGGGGATCGGCACCGATATAAGAAACGAGGAGCGGGCGGCCTTGGCGCCGCCGGCTGAAAGAAGGGGATGGGGTTATGGCGGCCTTCGTGTGGACCGGCCTGGTCACGCTTCTGGCGTTGTTCGTCTATTTCTGGACCATCGGACAGGTCAGCCGGGCGCGCACCCGGCATGGGGTGGAGGCGCCATCCGTGGACGGCCCGCCGGCATTCCAGCGGGTGCTGCGCGTTCAGGTGAATACCCTGGAACAGATCGTGCTGTTCCTTCCCGGCCTGTGGCTGTTCGCCAACATCTGGGGTGACCACCAGGCGGCGGTGATCGGCCTGGCTTGGCCCGTGGGCCGCGTGCTGTACGCCGTGACCTACTACGCCGATGCCAAGAAGCGTGCCGCCGGCTTTGGCCTGGCGCTGTTCGGGACCTCAGTGCTGCTGGTCGGCAGCCTCATCGGCCTAGTGCGCTACCTGCTGGGGATTTAACTTCCCGCCTGCAGCGTGGCGTCCGCCAGGCGGTAGTACAGGCCGTTGTCGTCATCACCCACCATATGCAGCGTGCCCGTCAGGGTGATGGGCTCGTTGGTCATGGCGATGGGGGCGCTGGTCTTCACCTCCATCAGGTCGGCAGGGCCGGGCGGCGGGCAGAAGGGGCAGCTGGGCGCCATCGCGCTCAACAGGAAATGGCCGGACTTCTCCTTCTGCTCCAGCGGGATGATGAAGCCGGCGATGGTCAGGGGCTTGCCCTCCAGCGCTTGCACCGCCGGCCCAAAGGCGGCGCGCACGCGCAGCAGGCCGTTGTCCATGCTGTGCACTTCCTTGACGTCGGCCAGCTTGTCCCAGCCCAGGGTGGCCTTGGGGATGTTGGCCTGCACGGATGCCGCCGTGCCTGGCGCCGGTGCCGCGGGCGTGGCCGACGCCACCTTCTTGTCGGCCGCCAGGGCGGGCGTCCCGGCGACCATTGCCGCCATCATCAGGGCGGCGGCGAATGTGCGCTTGGCCTGAACCGTCATGGCGAAATCCTTTCTCTCAACTGCCAATGCTTTGTTGGCCCCCAATCGTGGCCGATTAAGGGCTGGGTGTGGAGCGGGGGTCACCCCCGCGACAGCACCGCCGACACGTCCGTGCGATAGGCCTGGACGGCCGGAACCAGGGCGGCCAGCACTGACAGGCCGGCCGCCAGGACAAGAAGATAGGGCTCCGTGGCCGGAAACTGGAGTCCCGTGATGCCCATGTCGCGGGCCTGGGGCACCAGGCGGCCCGCCAGTTCCACGGCCCCATGGCCCAGCGCCAGGCCCAGGGCGGTGCCGGCGGCCCCCATGGCCAGCGCCTCGGTCAGCAGCAGGCAGGAGATGCGCATGCGCGTGGCGCCCAGGGCGCGCATGACCGCCAGGTCATAGCGCCGCGCCTGGGTGGCGTTGTATAGCGCGACGAAGATGCTGAGCGCGGAGGAGGCCACCAGCAACAGGCCGAAGCCCCGCACCGTGTCCGTGCCGATGCCCACCAGGGACAGCAGCCGCGTCATCTCCGCCGCCGGCGAGGCCGCCTGCATGGCGCTGCCGGTGTTGATGCGCCGGGGCAGCAGCGCGGCCGCGATGGGGGAGCGGTAGCGCAGCAGGACGGAGGTCACCTCGCGTTCGGGTGGTGGCTGGGCCGGCTGGGCGCCCCCTTGTGCGCCCCCCGGGCCATGCTCGTGCTCGTCGGCATCGCCGTCGTGGTGATGATGGTGGGCGTCGTGCACCGCCCACACGCTGTCGATGGGGGTCAGCACCAGGCGGTCCACCACGCCGCCGGTGGGGGCCAGGATGCCCACCACGGTATAGGGCATGCCCTCATGCACCGCCCCGCCGGCCGACAGGCCATGGTTGCCGTTGAACTGGTCGCCCACCTTCAGGCCGGCGGCCCGCGCCACCTGGGCGCCCACCGTGGCCTCCATGGGCGCCTGCCATAGCCGGCCGGTCGCCACCTGGGCATGGCGCAAGGCGACGAAGGCCGGGTCGGTGCCGACGATGCGGTATCCCCGGAAGCTGTCGCCTAGGGCCAGGGGGACGGCCTGGGCCACCAGCGGGTCGGCTGCCAGCGCTTGCGCCTGGGACAGCGGGATGTTCCCGGTGGGAATGTCGATCTGGTACAGCGCGGACAGGATCAGCTGCAGCGGGCTGCCCTTGGCGCCCACCACCAGATCGACCCCGGCGGCGTCCCTGGCCAGGCGGTCCTGCACCTGCGTGCCCACCAGGATCAGCACGACGATGGTGCCGGTGCCAAGCGCCAGCAGCGCCACGTTCAGGCAGGTGGTGAGGGCCGAGCGCTTCAGGTAGGCCCAGGCCAAGCCGAGGATGGTCATGCGGCGTGACCTTCCGTGCGGGCGCTAAGCTTGGGCAGATCCAGCCGGTCGGATATCCGAGCGCGGGTGCGCTCGTCATGCGTGGCCACCAGCAGGGTGGCGCCGCACACCTCCGCCTGTTCCAGCAAAAGGTCCAGCACCAGGGCGCAGTTCTCATCGTCCAGGGCGGAGGTCGGCTCATCCGCCAGGATCAGCTTAGGCTGGGTGACCACGGCGCGGGCGATGGCCACGCGCTGCTTTTCCCCCTGGCTCAGATGCTCTGGCTTGGCGGCCAGGCGGTTGCCCAGGCCTACGCGGTCCAGCGCCCGGGCCACGGCCCCCGCGTCGCGCGGCAGGCCGGCCAGCCAGCGGGCCAGATGCAGGTTCTGGCCCACGTCCAGCGCCGCCACCAGGTGCAGGGTCTGGAAGACGATGCCGATCAAACGCCCCCGCAGATGGTCGCGGGCGGCGGCGTCCAGGTCCCACACCGCCTGGCCGTCCAGAAGGATGCGGCCCCCGTCCGGCCGCTTCAGGCCGGCCAAGGCGTGGATCAGAGTGGTCTTGCCGCTGCCGCTGGGGCCCAGCAGCAGGCAGTGCCGGCCGGCCTCGACCGACCAATGCGGAATGTCCAGCACCGGCCGGCCCGCGATGGCGTGGCGCAGACCGGTGACGTCGATAAGGGGCATGGGACCTGTATCCTGCCGCGTTGCCGAACCCCGGCGGCTGCCACCGGCGGGACGGGCGCATCTTGGGCGCCGCCGCGACGCCCGGCAAGCGGGAAGGGGTGGGCCGGATGTCGCGGCCCTACCTTCTTGGAGAGGGGCATCGGGTGAGCATTTGATTCCCGTGTCCGAGGTTGCTACAGTCGCCACAGATGTCTTGGCACTCCCGGAATAAGGGTAAGGCATTGGAAAATAATCGGAAAATTTCAATCCTGTTCGTTTGCACGGGCAACATCTGCCGCTCCCCCACGGCGGAGGGTGTGATGCGCCGCCGCCTGGCCATGGATGGCCTGGCTGACGATGTGACGGTGGCCAGCGCCGGCACCCATGGCTATCACGTGGGGGAGGCGCCGGACATCCGGGCGGTGGAGGCGGCGCGCTATCGCGGCGTCGACCTGTCGGCGCTGCGCGCGCGCCGCGTGGACGCGGATGATTTCGAGCGGTACGACATGGTGCTGGCCATGGACCGCGATCATCTGGATTTCCTGCGTCGCCTGGCGCCGCCCAAGCATCGCGACCGGGTGCAGCTGTTCCTGGATTATGCCCCCGACCATAAGGGCCACGACGTGCCCGATCCCTATTACGGGTCGGAGGACCAGTTCGACACCGTGCTGGACCTGATCGAGGCCGCGGCCGACGGTCTGCTGGACGAGGTCCACCGCCGGCTGGGGCGCAAGGCGGGCTAGGTAAACGGACTCGGCTTGGCGGACCGGGGGCGCTATACCTAAGGGCCCTATCGTTCCCGCCCTACCGGATTTAGTGCCGTGCCCGACACCAACGATACCGCATCCCCGGCGCTCTCCGCCCAGGGCGTCACGCCCATGATGGCGCAGTACCTGGAGATCAAGGCCCAGCATCCGGGCGCCCTGCTGTTCTACCGCATGGGTGATTTCTACGAGATGTTCTTCGACGACGCGGTGGCCGCCGCCCGCGCGCTGGACATCACGCTGACCAAGCGCGGCCTGCATCTGGGCGAGGAGATCCCCATGTGCGGCGTGCCGGTGCACTCGCACGAGAATTATCTCTCCCGCCTCATCCGCTTGGGCTTCCGCGTCGCCATCTGCGAGCAGACCGAGGACCCGGCGGAGGCGCGCAAGCGCGGCGGCAAGGCGGTGGTGCGGCGCGAAGTGGTGCGTGTCGTCACCCCCGGCACCATCACCGAGGACGGGCTGCTGGACGCCCGGTCCAACAACTACCTGGCCGCCTTGGCCGAGGTGGGCGGCGCCCTGGGCCTGGCCTGGCTGGATCTGTCGACGGGGGAGCTGACCCTGCAGCCGGTGGAACGCGCGGCCCTGCCGGCGGCCCTGGCCCGCCTGGCGCCGGGCGAGCTGCTGGTCTCCGAGCGCCTGACGCAGCAGCCGGAGCTGTTCGAGCTGTGGGCCGAGTGGCGCGACCAGCTGACGGTGCAGCCCAACGCCCGATTCGATAGCGAGAACGGCCGCCAGCGCCTGTTGGACCTCTATGGCGTGGGCACGCTGGACGCCTTCGGCAGCTTCAGCCGGGCGGAGGTGGCGGCCGCCGGCTCCCTGGTCGACTATGTGGAATTGACGCAGAAGGGCCGGGTGCCCCGCCTGGACCGGCCGCGCCGGCTGGCGCTGGGCGCGGTCATGGAGATCGATCCGGCGTCGCGCCGCAACCTGGAACTTTCCCGCACGCTGACGGGCGAGAAGCGCGGCAGCCTCTTGGGCGCCATCGACCGCACGGTCACCGGCGCCGGTGCCCGCCTGCTGGCGGCCCACCTGGCCTCCCCCCTCACCGACCCGGCGGCCGTGGGCCGGCGCCTGGACACGGTGGCCTATTTCGTGGAGCAGGGCGGCCTGCGCGCCGACATCCGCGCGCACCTGGGCCGGGCGCCGGATATCGAGCGCGCACTGTCCCGCCTCAGCCTGGGCCGGGGCAGTCCGCGCGACCTGGCGGGGGTGCGCGACGGCCTGGGCCGCGCCCGTGACATCTGCGACACCTTCCCGGCCGAGGCGCTGCGCGGCGCCCTGGAACCGCCGCTGCCCCCGGGGCTGCTGGACGCCCTGCACGGCGTGAAGGTGCCGGCCGACCTGGTGTCCATGCTGGCGGCGGCCCTGGGCCCGGACCTGCCGCTGAACGCCCGCGACGGTGGCTTCATCGCCCAGGGCTATTCGGCCCCCCTGGACGAACTGAAGGAGTTGCGCGACGACTCGCGCCGCCTGATCGCCAACCTCCAGGCCCGCTACGCCGGGGACACGGGCATCAACACCCTGAAGATTCGGCACAACAACGTGCTGGGCTATTACATCGAGGTCACCGCCCAGCACGGCGACAAGCTGATGGCGGCGGAACAGCGCGGCACCTACATCCATCGCCAGACCCTGGCCAACGCCATGCGCTTCACCACGGTGGAGCTGTCGGACCTGGAACGCCGCGTGGCGGAGGCGGGCGACAAGGCGCTGGCCCTGGAACTGGCCCTGTTCGAGGAGCTGACCCAGGCGGTCCTGGCCAGGGCCGACGACATCGCCTCGACCGCCCAGGCGCTGGCGTCGCTGGATGTGGCGACCTCGCTGGCCGACATCGCGGTGGAATGCCGCTGGTGCCGCCCGGTGGTGGACGACAGCCGCGAATTCCGCATCGTGCGCGGCCGGCACCCGGTGGTGGAGGCGGCGCTGGTGGCCGCCGCCAGCGGCCCCTTCGTCGCCAATGACTGCGACCTGTCGGATGCCAACCGCCTGTGGCTGCTGACCGGCCCCAACATGGCCGGTAAGTCGACTTTCCTGCGTCAGAACGCCCTGGTGGCCGTGCTGGCGCAGATGGGCAGCTTCGTGCCCGCCGACGCCGCCCACATCGGTGCCGTCGACCGGCTGTTCAGCCGCGTGGGTGCCGCCGACGACCTGGCGCGCGGCCGCTCCACCTTCATGGTGGAGATGGTGGAGACGGCGGCCATCCTGAACCAGGCCACGGGCCGCAGCCTGGTCATCCTGGATGAGATCGGGCGCGGTACCGCCACCTTCGACGGCCTGTCCATCGCCTGGGCGGCGGTGGAGCATCTGCACGAGGTCACGCGCTGCCGTGCCTTGTTCGCCACCCACTACCATGAGCTGACGACCCTGTCGTCCAAGCTGCCGTCCCTGGCCTGCCACACCATGCGCATCAAGGAGTGGCAGGGCGACGTGGTGTTCCTGCATGAGGTCGCCGCCGGCGCCGCCGACCGCAGCTATGGCATCCATGTGGCCCGCCTGGCCGGGCTGCCGGCCACGGTCATCAGCCGGGCGGAGGAGGTGCTGGCCATCCTGGAGGCGGGCGACCAGGGCAGCGCCGTGACGCGGCTGGCCGACGACCTGCCCCTGTTCAGCGCGCCCGTGCGACGCGCGCCGGAGCCTGCCGCCGCGCCCGCGCCGGAATCGCCGGCGCTGGCCGCGCTGAAGTCCGTCAGCCCGGATGAACTGACGCCGCGCCAGGCGCTGGAAGAGCTGTACCGGCTGAAGGGGCTGTTGCAGGGCGCCCACTGAGGCCGGGCGGGCGCCTCATTCCTTGGGCAGCGTGGGGCCCTGGTCCGGCTTGGTGACGTCCACGAAGTCGCCGTCGATGACGGTGGTGGGGCGGGCCGGGCTGCCATAGGTGCCGCCCCCATTCATCCCGCCGCCAGCCGTCCGCACGGTAAAGCGGGTGCCCGACAGCCGCTGGGCCTGGCCCAGCAGGGCGCGGCGTACCGGCGGGACCAGCAGGGCGATGCCGGCCAAATCGCTGATGAAGCCGGGTACGGCGAACAGCACACCGGCCGTGGCCAGGCACAGGCCGTCCCACGCCACCACCGGCGCCTCGCCCGGGGTCGCCCTCGCCACCTTGCGCAGGGCGTCCAGCCCCTGGCGCTGCACCAGCCACAGGCCGACGATGGTGGACAGCACCACCAGGGCCACGGTGCCCAGCACGCCCACCTTCTCCCCCACCCAGGCGAAGGCGGCGATTTCCGCCAGAAGATACGCGATGAGAAAAAGGGGAAGGTGCATAAGCTTGCTCTTTCTTCGGGCGCCGCCTATCTACAGCGAGAGGGCCGCCCGTAATGACAACCGGGTGTTCGGTCTTAACATGGTGGGGCGAGGCCCCCGTATCCAGGTGGCGATTGGGCCTGGAACGCGGGCTTATTTCAAGCGCCGGAGGTTCGAAGTCTGCAATGGGTGACAACTCCTACTTCTTCGAAATCATCATCTTCGCGATGATCGCCGTGTTCCTGGCCTATCAGTTGCATAAGGCGCTGGGCCGCAAGACGGGGGAGGAGCGTGAGCGCCCCAACCCCTTCACCGCCGTCCCCCCCGCGCAGGGGCCGACCGCCCAGGGGCAGCAGGGCCAGGGTCAGCAGGGCGTGCGCCCGCCGCCCTTCCAGGGGGTGCAGCCCAAGGTGATCGAGGGCACCGCGCGCGACGTCACCCCGCCCGACTACGACGGCCCGCTGTCGCTGGAAGCTGGCCTCGCCCGCATCCATCAGGCCGATCCCAGCTTTGACGAGCGGCGTTTCCTGAAGGGCGCGGAAGGCGCCTTCGGCATCATCGTCGACGCCTTCGCCCGGGGCGATACCGGCGCCCTGCGCCCGCTGCTGGCCGATGCCGTCTACAACGATTTCGCCAAGGCCATCGAGGCGCGCGCCCGGGCGGGCGAGACGCTGGAGGCGCACATCCAGGCCTTCGACACCGTGGACCTGGTGCAGGCCCGCCTGCTGGAAGGCCAGGCCCTGTGCACGGTGAAGTTCATCACCCACCAGACCAACGTCACGCGCGATGCCCAGGGGCGGGTGGTGGACGGCGACGCCGAGCATCCGGCGGAGGTGGTGGACATCTGGACCTTCGCCCGCGACACCAAGTCGTCCGACCCCAACTGGCGCCTGGTCGAAACCCGCGTTCCGCAGTGAGCGGGCGAATGGCGGCGCAAATCGCGATGCGCCCCGCACATCCGGTGTTTCCTTCCGGCGGCGATCCGTTTTAAGGTCCGGCTCGACCTGACGATCCAGCCGCCCCGCGAGGAACCATTGCCCATGCCGTGCCGGCCCCTTTTCGCCCGCGCGGCGCGCGGCGTGGCGGGCGCCCTGCTGCTGCTGACCACCGCCTGTTCCCTGTTCACCTCCGAAGAGGCGCCGCCCCCGGCCCCGGCGCCCGGGGCCAAGCTGGTGCTGCAGCCGGCCGCCTATGCCGACCTGCCCGGGTGGCAGGCTGACAGGGTGGTTGAGGCCGTGCCCGCCATCCTGCGTTCCTGCGACAAGATGCTGCGCCAGACCTCCGGTGTCGCGGGCAAGCCCCAGGACTGGAACGCCCCCTGCTCGGCCCTGAAGAACCTGCCGCCGGGGAACGAGGCCATGGCCCGCGCCGCGCTGGAACGCTGGTTCCAGCCCTGGCGCGCCACCGACAATGGCAATCCCGAGGGGTTGTTCACCGGATACTATGAGGCGGAGCTGCGCGGCAGCCGCACGCGCCACGGCCGCTACACGGTGCCGCTCTATCGCCGCCCGCCCGACCTGGTGATGGTCGACCTGGGCGAGTTCCGCGACAGCCTGAAGGGCCAGCGCATCGCCGGCCGGGTGACGGACGGCAAGCTGAAGCCCTACGAGGACCGCCGCCGCATCGATGCCGGCGCCCTGACCGGCAAGGGGTTGGAGCTGGTGTGGCTGGACGACGCCATCGACGCCTTCTTCCTGCACATCCAGGGCTCCGGCCGGGTGGTGCTGGAGGAGGGGGGCGAGGTGCGCGTGGCCTATGACGGGCAGAACGGCTGGCCCTACGTCGCCATCGGCCGCCAGATGGCGGCGGACGGCAAGCTGGACCGCGACGCCGTCACCATGCAGTCCATCCGCGCCTGGCTGGCCGCCAACCCGGCGCAGGCTCAGGCCACCATGGAAGGCAACCCCTCCTACGTCTTCTTCAGGGCGCTGGAGGGCGACGGCCCCCTGGGCGCCCAGGGTGTGGCGCTGATCCCCGGCCGCTCGCTGGCGGTGGACCATACCTACGTGCCCTACGGCCTGCCCGTCTGGCTGGACGTCACCGATCCGGAGGACGGGGACAAGCGCCTGTCCCGCCTGATGGTGGCGCAGGACACCGGCGGCGCCATCCAGGGACCTGTGCGCGGCGACGTGTTCTGGGGCCATGGGCGTGAGGCGGAGAGCCGCGCCGGCGTCATGAAAAGCCGCGGCGGCTATTGGCTGCTGCTGCCGCGCACGGTGACGCCGGCCAACATCGCCGCCGGGCCCGGACCGTCTTCATGAGCCGCCAGCGCCGCAGTCCGACGTCGGAGGAAATCCGCCTGTGGCGTGAGGTCATGCGCGATGCCGCCCCCTTGCGCCGGGGCGCCCCCCTACCGCCGCCCCCGCCCGCGCCGGTGGCGGCCGCCCCCGCCGTGCCCGCCGCCCCGCCGCTGGCGTCGGCGCCCGCGGCCAAGCCGCTTCCCGCCGCCCCCCTGGCCCATCCCCCGCTGGTCTTCGGCGCCCGCGCCGGCCTGGACCGCCGCACCGACGACCGCTTGCGCCGGGGCCAGCTGGTCATCGATGGCCGGCTGGATCTGCACGGCATGACCCAGGCAGAGGCGCACGGCGCCCTGAACGCCTTCGTCGCCCGCGCCCACCGCGAGGGCCGGCGCACCCTGCTGGTCATCACCGGCAAGGGCTCCGGCGGCAGCGTCCACATGGGTACCGACCGGGAGAAGGGCATCCTGCGCGTGGCGGTGCCCCGCTGGCTGGGGGAGGCGCCTTTGCGCCCCCTGGTGCTGGCCATCCGCCAGGCCCAGCCGCAGCATGGTGGCGGCGGCGCGCTCTACGTGCTCCTGAAGCGGCAGCGACCATGACCCCCTTCGGCCAGCGGATGCGTGAGCTGCGTGAGCAGCACGGCCTGGCCCTGAAGGACATGGCCGCCGCCCTGCACATCTCCTCCGCCTACCTGTCGGCCCTGGAGCACGGCCGCAAGGGCACGCCCTCGCCCATGCTGGTGCGCCAGATTTGCGGCTATTTCGGCATCATCTGGGACGAGGCGGAGGAGATGGAACGCCTGGCGCAAATGTCCGACCCCCGGGTGGTAGTGGACACCAGCGGCCTGCACCCCAAGGCGACCCTGGCCGCCAACCGCTTGGCTCAGCGCATCGGCAAGATGGACGAGGCCACATTGGACCGGCTGCTGGCGCTGATCGGGCCGGCCTGACCGGATGCCCTCTTTCCCGCCGCCGCCGCTTCATGCGACGAAACGGGCTGCGCGGCGAAACGGGGCAGCCCTGCGGTCGATTCCACTCGAACCGGGCGGGGCGCTCGGTTTAGAATGTTTATAGTTTCCCGTCTTTACCGGCGGCCGGTTCACCATTTCCGTCTTTTGGGAGCGTCCCCATGCCATCGCGTCTTGAACAGCTTTGCATCCAGAAGGGCCTCAAGATGACCGAGCAGCGGCGGGTGATCAGCCGCGTGCTGTCCGAGGCCATGGACCATCCGGATGTGGAGCAGGTGTATCGCCGCGCGGTGGAGATCGATCCCAACATTTCCATCGCCACGGTCTACCGCACCATGCGGCTGTTCGAGGAAGCCAACGTCATCGAGCGGCTGGACTTCGGCGACGGCCGCGCGCGGTACGAGGAAATCCGGGATGAGCACCACCACCACCTGATCGACCTGCAGTCGGGCGAGGTGATCGAGTTCCGCAATGAGGAGCTGGAGCGTCTGAAGGAAAAGGTGGCGGCGGAGCTGGGCTATGAGCTGATCGGCCACCGCCTGGAACTGTATGGCGTGCCGCTGAACCGCGCCAAGCGCTCCTGAGGTTCCGTCCCATGGCTTGCCGCGAGGATGCCACGTCCGACTGTTGCCGCCCCGCCGTCGTGCGGGCGTACCAGGAGATGCGCGGCAAGGGCCAGCCGGAGAAGTTCTGCCTGGAGGCGGCGATCACCGTTTACCGCTGGCACCACCCCAGCCCGGACGATCTGCCGCCCGAGGTCATGGCCATGGTGACCGGCTGGGTGCACGACGGCCTGCGGCACTGATCGGGCCGGTAACGGGATGGAAACGGTGTTCGACTGGCATGCCGATCCGATCGATCGCACTACCCCCATCACCACCGGCTATCGCGGTACCCAGAACGTGCGGCGTTTCTTCCACCGGGAATGCGGGGAGCATTTCAAGTTCGACCGGCCTTTTATGGCTTGGATGAAGGCCGCCGTGGGGCGGACCATGGGCGATGCCGCCGATGAATGGCTACGGCGGGACCGGGCCTGACCGGCGCGGGTGACGGCCGTCACCCTGGCAGCACCCTGCCCCTGCGCCCCTTGCACTGGTCAAGGCGTCCGGCCGCCCGTATGGTCCGGCGCCATCAGCAGCCCCCCAGCAGAGGCGACGCCCCATGATTCCGCGCTACAGCCGCCCCCAGATGGTCAAGATTTGGGAACCGGAGAACCGGTTCCGGATCTGGTTCGAGATCGAGGCCCACGCCTGCGACGCGCAGGCCGAACTGGGCGTGATCCCCAAGGAGGCGGCGGCAGCCGTATGGGAGCGAGCGAAGTGGGACGTGGCCCGCATCGACGAGATCGAGCGCGAGACCAAGCACGACGTCATCGCCTTCCTCACCAACCTGGCGGAGCATGTCGGCCCCGAGGCCCGCTTCGTCCACCAGGGCATGACCTCCAGCGACGTGCTGGACACCTGCCTGGCGGTGCAGCTGAAAGAGGCGACCGACCTGCTGCTGGCGGACATGGACGCCCTGCTGGCCGCCCTGGCACGCCGGGCGCAGGAACACAAGTACACACCCAGCATCGGCCGCAGCCACGGCATCCATGCCGAGCCGGTGACCTTCGGCCTGAAGCTGGCCGGCCACTATGCCGCCTTCAAGCGCGGCCGCGATCGCCTGGCCGCCGCCCGGGATGAGATCGCCACCTGCGCCATCTCCGGCGCCGTCGGCACCTTCGCCAACATCGACCCCCGGGTCGAGGAGCATGTGGCGGCCAAGCTGGGCCTGTCGGTGGAGCCCATGTCCACCCAGGTCATTCCGCGTGACCGCCACGCCATGTACTTCGCCGTCCTGGCCGTCATTGCCGCCAGCATCGACAACCTGGCCACGGAAGTCCGCCACCTGCAGCGCAGCGAAGTGCGCGAGGCGGAGGAATATTTCAGCCCGGGCCAGAAAGGCTCGTCGGCCATGCCGCACAAGCGCAACCCGGTGCTGTCGGAAAACCTGTCGGGCCTGTCCCGCCTGATCCGCAGCCATGTGGTGCCGGCGCTGGAGAACGTCACCCTGTGGCATGAGCGCGACATCAGCCATTCCTCGGTGGAGCGCGTCATCGCCCCCGACGCCACCATCGCCTTGGACTTCGCCCTGTCCCGCCTGACCGGCATGATCGACAAGCTGGTGGTCTATCCGGAAAACATGCAGCGCAACCTGGACATGCTGGGCGGCCTGCACAACAGCCAGCGCGTCCTGCTGGCCCTGACCCAGGCCGGCATGAGCCGCGAGGACGCCTATCGCGCCGTGCAGCGCAACGCCATGCCGGTGTGGCTGGAGGGCAAGGACTTCCGCACCCTGCTGAAGGCCGACGCCGACGTTGCCCGGCACCTGACGGCCGAGCAGATCGACGGCGCCTTCAACCTCGACTACCACACCAAGCACGTCGATACGGTCTTCAAGCGCGTGTTTGGGGAGTAGTTATTGTTCCCTCAGGCGGCGGGCGCGGGCATCCGCCCGCTTGCCTTGTCCTCGTTTTCCAGTCCGCTGATGCTCCCCGGAAAACTCCGGCGGACGCAGTCGCGTCTTACAGCGGCATGGAATGCCGCTGGTTGAACATAAATAAAAAAGGGGCGCTCCCGCATGGGGCGCCCCTTTTCCTATTCCCCGTGATCCTGGAGCGGATCAGGCGGTCATCATCTGTTCGCGGGCCACTTCCAGCGTGTGCTCCATCTCCTTCTCCACGCGGTGGGCGGAGATGTCGACGCCCTTGGCGGTGAAGTCGGCCATGATGCGGGCCAGCACATCCTGGTGGCCGGGCTCGCGCAGGTCTTCCGAGACCATTTCCTTGGCGTAGGCGGCGGCCTCGTCGCCCGTCAGGCCCAGGTGCTGGGCGGCCCACTCACCCATCAGGCGGGCGCGGCGGACGTAGATGCGGAACAGCAGTTCCTCGTCATGCTTGAACTTGGCCTCGAAAGCCTGTTCGCGTTCGTCAAAGGTCGTCATCGCTATTCCTCGAAGCACAGCTCTGGGTGGTTTCGATTTCCCCCGGCAGCCTTATATATCGGGTGGTCGCTTGCGGTCTACAGCCCCCGGGGCAATACGCCGCCCCCGGCGCCTTTCCCGAAGCGGCGCCAATACTCTGTCAGGTGCCTTCATCCCATGTGCAGCGTCATCCTTCTCCGCCGTCCCGGCCACGCCTGGCCCCTGATCGTCGCCGCCAACCGGGACGAGATGAACAACCGTCCCTGGCTGCCCCCCGCCCGCCACTGGCCCGACCGGCCGGAGGTGGTGGCCGGCAAGGATGAATTGGCGGACGGCAGCTGGTGCGGCCTGAACGACACCGGCGTGCTGGCCGCCGTGCTGAACCGCGAGGGCACGCTGGGCCCGGCGGCCGGCAAGCGGTCGCGCGGGGAGCTGGTGCTGGAGGCGCTGGACCATGCCGACGCCCCGGTGGAGGCGCTGTCGGATTTGGACACCCGCGCCTACCGCCCCTTCAACCTGCTGCTGGCCGACAACCGCGACGCCTGGCTGCTGGAACATATGGGGGAGGCGGGGCGCAACCGGGTGCGGGTGACGCCCATCCCCGAGGGCGTCTCCATGATCACTGCCCGCGGCCTGAACGCCCCGGACTGCCCGCGCACCCGGCGCTACCGCCCCCTGTTCGCCGCCGCCCCGGCACCGGACCCGGAAACCAACCATTGGGCGGAGTGGGAGATGCTGCTGGCCAGTCGTGTCAGCGGCGCCGGGGATGATCCGCGCGAGGCCCTATGCATTGTGACACCCCAGGGCTTCGAGACCACCAGCAGTTCCATCATCGCCCTGCCGGCCATGGACCGCGCCGGGGTGCTTCCCCGCTGGCGCTTCGCCGCCGGCCGGCCGGACGAGGCACCCTTCCTTGATGTGGATCTGGGACGCGGATTTGGGCCGGTAAGTCCGACCGTATAGGCGCCCGGCGTGGGGCGAGGGGTGCCTGACATTGTACAGGACCCCATTGCTTGCTATATCCTCGCCATCAGGGCCGGCCCTCGGGCGCGGGCGTTCCGCTATGCGCACGTCCGACCGATGCCGCCCGCATCCGTTCGTTCGAAAGAAGTGATCCCATGTCTCGACGCCGGCGGATCTACGAAGGCAAGGCCAAAGACCTGTTTGAAGGGCCTGAGCCCGGCACGCTGGTTCAGTACTTCAAGGATGATACGTCCCATGAGCACAAGAAGGGCGTCATCACCGGCAAGGGCGTGCTGAACAACCGCATCTCCGAATACCTGATGACCCGCCTGGGCGAGATGGGGGTGCCCACCCATTTCGTCCGCCGCCTGAACATGCGCGAGCAACTGGTGCGCGAGGTGGAGATCATCCCGGTCGAGGTGGTGGTGCGCAATGTCGCTGCGGGCTCGCTCAGCAAGCGCTTCGGCATTCCCGAAGGCACGCAGCTGCCCCGCTCCATCATCGAGTTCTATTACAAGTCCGATGAGCTGGGCTGCCCCATGGTGTCGGAGGAGCACATCACCGCCTTCGGCTGGGCGGGGCCTCAGGACCTGGACGACATGCTGTCGCTCAGCCTGCGCATCAACGACTACCTGTCCGGCCTGTTCCTGGGCACGGGCCTGAAGCTGGTGGACTTCAAGGTGGAGTTTGGCCGGCTGTGGGACAATGACGAGATGCGCATCGTCCTGGCCGATGAGATCAGCCCGGACAATTGCCGCCTGTGGGACATCAAGACCAACGAGAAGCTGGACAAGGACCGCTTCCGCCAGGACCTGGGCAAGGTCGAGGAAGCCTACCAGGAAGTGGCCCGCCGCCTGGGCATCCTGCCCGAGGGCGGCCCCGGCGACGTCAAGGCGCCCAAGCTGATGCAGTGAGTTCCGGTCCCGGGGGCGATTTCGCCCCCGGGCCTTTTCATATCCCTCGTTTTGCGTAGAACCAACCAGGAAGCATCGATCATGAAGGCCAAGGTTACCGTCACGCTGAAGCACGGCGTCCTCGATCCCCAGGGCAAGGCCATCGGCCACGCCCTGCAGACCCTGGGCTTCGACGGCGTGGGCGAAGTCCGTCAGGGCAAGCTGATCGAGCTGGACCTGGAAGAGACCGACCCCGCCAAGGCCAAGGCGGCGGTGGAGTCGATGTGCCAGCGCCTGCTGGCCAACACGGTCATCGAGAACTACGCCATCGAGCTGGTCTGAGTTCCGGTCCGGGGCGGCGCCCGGCCGCCCCGGTGCCCCTTATTCCGCCGGTTTCAGACCGGCGATGAAATAGCCCAGCGCCCGGTCGAACGCGGCGTCCGGGCTGTCCCCCAGGATGCCGGCCATCGCCGCCGCCATCAGCGGCGCCTCGGGCCCCACCTCCGGCAGGGTCTGGCCGGCGCGGTCGGCCGCGTCCGTGGCCCGCGCCTGTTCCTCCAGCACCCATCCCACGACGAAGCGCGACAGCGCGATCATGATGCACAACGCGTCCGCCGGGGCGAATCCGTGCCGGCACAGCAGGCCCACCTGCGCCTCCGCCAGCGGCATCTGTTCCGCCAGCGGGCCGGTGCCGGCGTGCACCCGGGCGCCGTCGCGATAGGCCAGCAGGGCGTGGCGGAAGCTGCGGACGTTCAGCGTCAGCCACGCCCGCCAGTCCGTCTCCCCCTCCGGTGGCCACACATGCTTGTGCTGCGCCAGCATGGCCACGGCCATGGCGTCCAACAGGGCACGCTTGTTGCGGAAATGCCAGTACAGCGTGGGCGACTGCACGCCCAGGCGCGCCGCCAGCAGGCGGGTACTGAGCCCGTCCATCCCCACCTCGTTCAGCAGATCCAAGGCCGCGCGCACCACCGTGTCGCGGGTCAGTTTGCCCTCTGGCCGCATGCCGTCCTCCATTCGCGCTTGACTCTCTATCATCGATAGGGAAAATGCAACTCTATCAGTGATAGGGATTTGAAGGCGTGGCGTCATGAACAAGGCGTTGTATGTGGTTTTCCTGGCCATGGCGCTGGATGCGGTGGGCATCGGCATCATCATGCCCATCCTGCCGGGACTGTTGCGCGAAGTGACCGGCACGGACGACGTGGCGCCGCTCTATGGCCTGCTGCTGGCGATCTTCGCCCTCATGCAGTTCTTTTGCGCCCCGGTGCTGGGTGCGCTTAGCGACCGCTACGGGCGGCGGCCCATCCTGCTGCTGTCGCTGATCGGCGGGGCACTGGATTATCTGGCCCTGGCGTGGTCGCCCAACATCTGGGTGGTGGCAGGCGGCCGCATCCTGGCCGGCATCACCTCCGCCAACATGGCGGTTATCACCGCCTATATCACCGACACGACGGAGGAGGCGGGGCGGGCCAAGCAATTCGGGCGCATGAGTGCCGCCTTCGGCGTCGGCTTCATCGCCGGCCCGGCCCTGGGTGGCCTGCTGGGCATGGTTTCGCTGCGGGCGCCCTTCTTGCTGGCGGCCGGCTTGAACGGCCTGAACTTCCTGCTGGCGCTGCTGGTGCTGCCGGAGTCGCGGCCGGCGGCGACGGAGCGCGCGCCCATCAAGCTTGGCGCCCTGAACGCCTTCGGCTCCCTGCGCTGGGCCGTCGGCGTGCCGGTGCTGGCGCGGCTGCTGGTGGTTTATGTCCTGGCGGAAGGGGCGGGCCAACTGGCGGCCTCGCTCTGGGTGCTGAACGGCCAGGACCGATTCGCCTGGGACGCGTCGGTGGTGGGCTGGTCGCTGGCGGCCTTTGGTTTCCTGCACGCCATCGCCCAGACCTTCGTGACCGAACCGGTCACCCGCCGACTGGGTGAACGGGGCGCCTTCATCCTGGCGGCGGTGGCGGACGGTGTGGCCTACGCCGTCATGGCCTTCGCCACCCATGGCCTGGCCGTCTTCCTCATCATGCCGCTGCTGTCCCTGGGCGGCATCGTCGGGCCGGCCCTGCAGGCCCTGATGTCCTTCCGCGTCGGCCAGGACCGGCAGGGGGAACTGCAGGGCACGCTGGCGGCGCTGGGCAGCCTGGTGGGCATTGGCGGCCCGCTGCTCTTCACCGCCGTCTATGGCGCCACTCGGACCAGCATGCCGGGTGCCGTCTGGCTGCTGGGCGTGGCGGCCTATGCCATCGCCGTTCCGCTGCTGCCCAGCCGCCGGGCCCTGGCGCCCACTGGGACACCCGCTGGCGCGCCGGCTGGGGAATGAGGCGCGCGCTTCGTCCCGCGCGTCAGTCGGCTTTCGGTCCCGCCCTCTCCGCCTCGTCCCGGTCCGCCTGGCTGGCGCCGGCGTGGACCAGCAGGTTGTCGCGCAGGCGGCTGACCGTCTTCTGGATCACCTTGAACTCCTCCGGCGTCAGGCCGCTGGCCTTCACCAGATTGCGCTGTCCACCCCTTTCCCGCAGCTGGCGGCCGGCCGGGGTCAGGCTGACCCGCACCTGGCGTTCATCCGCCGGGTCGCGGCGGCGCTGCAGATAGCCCAGCGACTCCAGCTTCTTCAGGATGGGGGTCAGGGTGTTCGATTCCAGGAACAGCTTCTCACCCAGGCCGCTGACCGTCTGGTCGTCCTGCTCCCACAGGGCGACGATCGCGATCCACTGGGTATAAGTCACGCCCAGTTCATCCAAGATCGCCTTGTAGGCGCGGCCGTACGCTAGGTTCGCGGAATAGACGGCGAAGCATAGGAAATCCGCCAGCTTCGGCTGGGGGGCAGGGGGCGCGGCGCTGTCTGGCGCCGGGCCATCGGGGGGTGTCATCGGCGTTCCTTCCGATAAGGGTGTCGCGGGGGCCTTCCGGCCTGTCGCACCCTATATAACACGCATGCGATTAAATCGGGAATTGACTCTGCACCAGAACAGACCCATTAATCACGTATACGATCTAAACGGACACGATTAAAATAGGAACCATCCTCATGGCCTCGATCCTCCTGGCGTATCTGGCGGGCGTGTTGACCATCGCCGCGCCCTGCATCCTGCCGCTGCTGCCCCTCGTCCTGGCCCCGGCCCTGACGGACGGGGCCGGCTTCCGCCGCCGGGGGTTACCCCTGCTGATGGGGCTGGCAGCGGCCTTCGCCGTGACGGCCAGCCTGGCGGCGGCGGGCGGCTGGGCGGTGGCGGCCAACCAGTACGGCCGGGCGATGGGCCTGGCCTTCGTGGTCCTGTTTGGCCTGGTCATGATGTGGCCGGCGCTGGCCGCCCGGCTGACGGCGCCGCTGGCGGCGGCGGGGGCGCGGCTGGCTGAACGGTTCAGCCCTGGCGCGGCTTCGGGGGTCGACAGCACCGTCGCTTCGTCGCTGGCCCTGGGCCTGGCCACCGGGCTGATGTGGGCGCCTTGCGCCGGGCCCATCCTGGGCCTGATCCTCAGCGCCGCCGCCCTGCATGGGCCGGGCCCCGATACCACGGTGGCGCTGTTCTTCTACGCCCTGGGCGCCGCCACGCCGCTGGCCGCCGTCATGATCGGCGGTGGCCGGCTGGTGCGTGCCCTGCCGCAGGGAGCCCTGCGCTGGGCCGAGGGCGTGCGCCGGGTGGCGGGCGGTGCCGTGGTCGCCACGGCGGTCATCAGCGCCGCCGGCCTGGACACCCGCCTGTTCCTGGGGGTGCCGGCCCTGCCCACCGACCGGGTGGAACGTGCCCTGGTGAAGGTGCTGAGCGCCCATGACTCTGGCGTGGCCCATGCCGCGACCCTGCCCGCCACCCAGCCCCCGCTCACCGGCCCCCTGGCCGATGTGCTGAAGGCCAAGGCCTGGGTCAACACTTCCGGCCTGACCTCGGGGGACCTGCGCGGCCATGTCGTGCTGGTGAACTTCTGGACCTATTCCTGCATCAACTGCCTGCGCACCTTGCCCCATGTCCGCCAATGGGCGGCGCAGTACAAGGACCAGGGCCTGGTGGTGGTGGGCGTCCACACCCCGGAATTCGCGTTCGAACGGGATGTCGACAACATCACCAAGGCCGCCGCCACGCTGGACGTGACCTACCCGGTGGCGGTGGACAACGACTATCGCATCTGGCGCGCCTTCGACAACCAGGCCTGGCCCGCCCTGTATCTGATAGGCGCCGATGGCCGCGTCATCTACCAGGCTTTTGGCGAGGGCGATTATGACAAGACGGAACGCGTCATCCGCAAGGCGCTGGCGGACGCCCAGGCCACGCCTACCGCCCAGGCCCCCGCTGCCCAGGTGAAGGTCGAGGGCGCCCAGGCCGCCGCCGACCTGAACGACCTGGGTTCCCCCGAAACCTATGTCGGCTATGGTGAGGGCCAGCGCTATTCGGGTGGTGACGACATCGTGGCCGACGCCCCGGCCCATTACCGCCCGGCCGGCAGCCTGCGCCTGAACCGTTGGACCCTGGGCGGCGACTGGACGGTGGGCCGGGAATTCGCCACGGCCGGCCAGGCGGGGGCCCGCATCGCCTACCGCTTCCACGCCCGCGACCTGCACCTGGTGCTGGCGCCAGGCGCCGATGGCCAGCCCATCCGCTTCCGGGTGCGCATCGACGGCGCCGCCCCGGGCGCCGACCACGGCACCGACGTGGACGCCGACGGCGTGGGCACGGTGCGCGCCGCCAAGCTGTACCAGTTGATCCGCCAGGCCGGCCCGGTGGCCGACCATACATTCGAGATCGAATTCCTGGACCCCGGCGCCCGCGCCTACGCCTTCACCTTCGGCTAACACCCTGCCACAGCTGGTGCCCCGGGCCCTCGCGCAGACGGTGCTGGAGGTGGTGACGTTCTAAACCAGCCCCTGGGCGCGGAAGCTGAAGTGCCGGCCCCGGCCGATGACCAGGTGGTCATGCACCGATATCTCTAGGGCCTTGGCGGCGTCGGCGATGGCCTTGGTCATCTGGATGTCCGCCCGGCTGGGGCTGGGATCGCCGCTGGGGTGGTTGTGCACCAGGATGATGCCGCTGGCGCCCAGTTCCAGCGCGCGCTTCAGCACCTCGCGCGGGTAGGCCGCCGTCTGGTTGACCGTGCCGTGCTGTTGCACCTCGTCACGCAGCAGCGCGTGCCGGCCGTCCAGGAACAGCACGCGGAACTGTTCCACCGGCTCATGCGCCAGGGCGCCCTGGCAGTAATCCAGCAGCTTCTGCCAGGACGACAGCACAGGGCGGTCCAGCAGCTCCCGCCGTGCCATGCGCAGGGCGGCGGCGGCCACCACCTTGATGGCGCCGATGGCGGCGTCGCTCAGCTTGAACTCGTCACGCAAGGTAGCCACTGGGGCCGACACCAGCCCCCAGAAGGAGCCGAAGCGGTTCAGCAGCTGCTTGGCCAGGGGCTTCACGTCGCGCCGGGGGATGGCCTGGAACAGCAGCAGTTCCACCAGCTCATAATCCTGCAGGGCTTCCGGCCCCTGGCTCAGGAAACGCTCGCGCAGGCGGTCGCGGTGGCCGTGATAGTGGGGCGGCGGTTCCTTTTCGGCGGCCGGCGAGGGCAGGTCCAGTTCCAGTACGGCGTTCTTGTCGTGCTCGCGGCCCATGCCCGTCCCCCGTTACCCGCGCAGGCAGTATAGGCGGGGCACGATGCACCTGCCAGAGGCGACGCCCAGGATGGGGGGCCAGGATGGGGTGAGAAGACGAGGGTGGGGAAAATCGTCCCGGCAAAACCTGCCCTTCGCAACGCGGATTGATGGGGCCTGCCGGGTGGGGGGCGGCCCGGTCCCGGCCGCGACTCGCGGGAATCTCTGGTCCGTCCGGCCAGCCGTTGCCTGGCATATCTATTGCTTTGGGGTTACTTCGCCTGACCAGAGGAGTCCAGCCGCGATGCCCCATCTCATTCCCCTGTCCACCGTCAAGACGGCGCGTGCCGACAAGTCACTGGCCGAGAGGTCCTATGGGCCGGGGGACGAGCGCGGCCTTGAGCCCTTGACCGGCATTCCCCTGGTGGAGGAGGAACGGCTGCGCCGCTACGCCCTGTCGCTGGGGGACGGCGCGCTGTCCGAGATTCTGACGCTCTACGCGGAATGCCTGGTGGACGCCGGTGGCGCCCTGGACCTGGCGCTGCAGCGCGGCGCTGTGGATGGCGTGCGCCACTACGCCTATCTGCTGACCGGCACGGCGGCGGAGATGGGGACGCCCCGGCTGGCCCACATCAGCCGCTTCCTGGCGCGCCGCGCGGGGCAAGGGGTGGCGGAGGCTGGCGCCCTGGCCTCTTTACGCCAGGTGCTGACCCAGACCCAGGCGGCGGTGGGCGATGTGCTGGAACACCATCTGCAGGTGGTGCAGGGACCGCAGGTCGCCCGCGCTTGATCCCGAGATCCAATGGAAAACCCCGCCCGGGGCGACCTGGGCGGGGTTTTTCCTTTCCGGCACGGGGCCGGTGATCAGGCCTTGGCCGCGTAGGGCGGCTGGTGGAAACCCGCCGGGGACAGGGTGAAGATCTCACAGCCGTCCTTGGTCACGCCCACCGTGTGCTCGAACTGCGCCGACAGGCTCTTGTCCTTGGTTACGGCGGTCCAGCCGTCGGACAGGATCTTCACGTCATAGCGGCCGATGTTGATCATGGGCTCGATGGTGAAGATCATGCCTTCCTTCAGCTCCGTACCCTGGCCCGGCTTGCCGAAGTGCAGGACGGACGGGGCGGTGTGGAACACCTTGCCCACGCCATGGCCGCAGAAATCGCGCACGACGGAGAAGCGGTTGCCCTCGGCGAAGGTCTGGATGGCGTGGCCGATGTCGCCCAGGGTGGCGCCGGGGCGCACCGCCTGGATGCCGCGCATCATCGCCTCATACGTCACGTCCACCAGCTTGCGCGCCTTCAGGGGGATGTCGTCACCCACGAAGAACATGCGGCTGGTGTCGCCGTACCAGCCGTCGACGATGACGGTGACGTCGATGTTGGCGATATCGCCCTTCTGCAGGCGCTTGTCGCTGGGGATGCCGTGGCAGACCACGTGATTGACGGAGATGCAGCAGGACTTGGGATAGCCGCGATAGCCCAGGGTGGCGGACTTGGCGCCGTGGGCCTGCGTCCATTCCTCGCACAGCCGGTCGATCTCCTCCGTCGCCACGCCGGGCACGACGAAGGGGGTCAGGTAGTCCAGCAGGGCCGCGGCCGTCTGGCCGGCCTTGCGCATGGCGGCGAAGCCTTCCTCGCCATGGATGAAGATGCCGCGGTCTTCCAGTTCGTACTCTTCATCCGCGGCGGCGGCCGCTTCGCCTCTGTTCATGCTCTAAAATCCATCTGTCGGGCGGCCAGCCGGCCAAGCCCAGCCAAGTACCAGGTCCGGCGGTCCCATGGGGCTGGTGAACAGTGCCGGCACACACGGTTCCGAACTTAGGCGCGCCACCGTCCCACGGCAAGGCAATCCGGGGCAGGGCAGGGCCCCGAATCCGTGTCAGGGACGGTTGGCGGCGGGACATTTCCCCCTATAATCGCGCGGCCTATCCCGTCCCGCGACGAAAGCCCGCCTCGAATGACCGCCCCTACCGCCGCGCCCACTGGCTGCCTCATCATCATCGGCAATGAGATCCTGTCCGGCCGCACCCAGGACGTGAACCTGAATCACCTGGCCAAGGTGCTGGGCGGTCTGGGCGTGCGCCTGAGGGAGGCGCGCGTGGTGGCGGATGACGAGGCCGCGATTATCGAGGCGGTGAACCAGACCCGCGCCCGCTACACCTACGTCTTCACCACCGGCGGCATCGGCCCCACCCACGACGACATCACCGCCGCCTGCATCGCCAAGGCCTTCGGCGTGCCGCTGCTGCGCGATCCCGAGGCCGTGCGCCGGCTGGAGGCGCACTACCAGGGCACGGGGCGGGAGCTGAACGAGGCGCGGCTGCGCATGGCCAACGTGCCGCAAGGCGGCATCCTGATCGACAACCCGGTCTCCGCCGCCCCCGGCTTTCAGATCGGCAACGTCTTCGTCATGGCGGGCGTGCCGGCCATCATGCAGGCCATGCTGGCCAGTCTGACCAACCGCCTGGTGGGCGGCCCGGTGGTGCTGGCCCGCACCGTGCGCTGCCTGGTGGGGGAGGGCGAGCTGGCCGGTGGCCTCAGCGCCATCCAGGACCGTTATGCCGACGTGGACATCGGCAGCTACCCCACCTATCGCGAAGGCCGCTTCGCCACCAGCCTGGTGCTGCGCAGCCCGGACGCGGCGCGCCTGGCCGCCGCCACGGAAGAGGTCGCGACCCTGGTGCGCGGCATGGGGGCGGAGCCGGAGGTGGTGGAGGGGGCGGCCTGACAGCGGCCGGTGACGTTTTGCACGCGTTACCGGCTTTTGCCCGCGTTACTGGCCTTGCCCTGCCGGCCCCACCTTCGCTAGTGTCCAGCGGCCTCGACCCTGGATGCCCGCTTGGCGGAATTGGTAGACGCAAGGGACTTAAAATCCCTCGCCCTCACGGGCGTGCCGGTTCGATCCCGGCAGCGGGCACCACGGGTGGGGCTGTCAAAAGCCATTCCGCTCCAGATCCACGATGCGCACGATCATGCTGCGCCTGGGGTCGAATGGCAGATCCTCAAATCCGTACCGCCGATAGAAGGCGCGTACGCCCTCATCCAGAGGATGGGTCAGGACGGCGAAGCATCCAATCTCCCGCGATAGCCGCACGGCTGTGGACAGGGCGAAGAACAGCAGGGATCGGGCGTAGCCCTGCCCCTGGTGGCGTTGATCTGTCGCCAATTGCCCAAGCAGGATGGCGGGCAAAGGATCGGGCTGATTGCGCTGGGCCGACTTAGGCAGGTAGTCCCGCGCGATTTGCGCGGCGCTTAACGATACATAGCCGACGATCACGCCGGTTTCGCTCTCTTGGAGGACGCTGGTGCGTGAGGCACCACTTTCCTGATTCCGCCAAGCGTGGCGGCGGAACCACTGATTCAGGGAGTCGCGGCCACAGTCAAAGGCGCCGCGATCATCGTCGGCGGCCAGTGACCGGGGCGGGCTTAGTCTTGCCATGCCGGGCGGGTTGCGGCCAGTTCACGCAAGGCGGGCACGTCTTTGGCTGGGGCTGCCGCCCAGCGTTCGAAACGCTCCCAATCGGTGGCCGGTATGGTCACCAGCCGCTGGTCCAACAGGTCGATCTCGGCGGCTTCCAAGGCCTTGCGGCGTATGAAATCGCTAAGGCTGGTGCGAGCTTGAGCGGCGGCGGCCTCCAGCAGGTCGCGTTCAGCCGGGCTGACCCGGACACTCAGGACGGGATTGGTGGCGGGCATCGCAAACCTCCTGCGTATGACATTATCATACATGGGAAGTCCTACCTAGGCATTCACGCGTGTGACCATGTGATCCGGCCACAGCTTCCTTCAGACGCCCGCCCTGGTCTTACTGCTCCCGGTCTTCCGCCATGTCCTCGGCCAGTTCGCTGGCCAGGTCGACGAACAGGCCGGGGTCGACGGTCAGGCCCTGGGCCTCGTTGATGCGCACGAAGATGCGCCAGGCGTGCAGGATGGCTACGTCCAGGATGGTGTCGTCGGCCTCCTCCGAATGCTTGTCGGTGATGCCCCGCTCCTCCAGGGCCGCCTTGATATCCAGGTCGGCGGCTTCCAGCACAGCTTCCATGGCGCGCTTGTGGGGGGTGGACATGATGGCAACTCCTTGAATAACAATCATATGCTTGGGACATGACATCCGCCGCCGGGCCCGTGCCGGCGGGGGTTTCCGGAATCCATCATAGCGGATGGCGCGGACGCGAAGCCATGCGCGGGTTTGAGCGGTGTTTCAAGCCGAAACTTGAGCGGTTTTAGGGGGAAGGACGTGGCGCCTGCCTTGCGTTTCCTGGCCGGGCCCGAGGCCATGGCCCGCCTGCGCCGCGACGGCGTGTCGGATGAGCTGTTCGGCACGGTGGCGGGGGCCTCCGGCGGCCCGAAGTGGCTGGCGCTGACCCGCCTGGACCGCGCCATCCTGTCGCGCTGGTTCCGCGGACGCACCCGACCCCTGGCCATGGTGGGCAGTTCCATCGGCAGCTGGCGCTTCGCCGCCATGGCGCGGCAGGACCCGGCCGGCGTGCTGCGCCGATTCGAGGAGGCCTACCTGGCCTACGTCCCGTCCGATGCCACCATGCCCACCCTGACGCGGGAAAGCCGCGCCTTCCTGGACATCATCCTGGGCTCCCCCTCCGGCGCCAACGAGGGCGATCGCAAGGGCGCGCGGGAGATCCTGTCCCATCCTGCCATGCGCCTGTCGATCCTGGCGGTGCGGGGGCGGGGACTGCTCAGTGCGCGCCATCCGGCCTGGGTGGGCGCCGGCATCGGGGCGGCGGGCCTGGCCAACCTGGTCAGCCGCCGCAGCCTGCCCCTATTCTTCCAGCGCACGCTGTTCGCCGACCCGCGCGCAGCGGATCCCTTCGACCTTGCCGCCGGCTTCCCCACACGGCGGGCGGCGCTGACCCCGGCCAACCTGGGCGATGCCCTGATGGCCTCGGGCGCCATCCCTTTCCTGTTCGAACTGGTGCGCGACATCGGCGGGGCCAGGCCCGGCGCCTATATGGACGGCGGCATCATGGACTATCACCTGGACATCCCCTTCGTGGCGGAGACGCCGGGCAGCGACCTGGTGCTGTTCCCCCATTTCGGGCCCAAGGTGGTGCCGGGCTGGTTCGACAAGGCCCTGGCATGGCGCCGCCCGGCGGCGGCTTCGCTGGCCCGCACCCTGTTGCTGTGTCCGTCCGACGACTTCCTGGCATCGCTGCCGCACGGCAAGATTCCCGACCGCCGCGACTTCACCGCCCTGCCGCCCGCCGAGCGCCAGCGCTACTGGCGCCAGGCCGTGGCCGAGACCGACCGCCTGGCCGACGAGTTCCTGGACGCCGTCGACCGTGACCGCATCCCGGATTTGCTGGAGCCGCTGCGGGGCTGACGCCCTTTCCCCCGCGCCCCCTAAGCGCCCGGCTTCCCTAGGCCGCGACTGCGGCCGCCGGAGCGAGTACCGCCCATTGAGTGTGAAGGAGGGCGCAGCGAGGATGAGCCAAAGGGCCGGATGGCCCTGCCGGCGTTTGAGGATCTAATAACGCGGCATTCCCATGGTCTCCACCGGCACGATGGCCTTGCCGATGGGGGCCAGCGCCAGCACGGCGAACTTGAAGTGCTGGATGCCGAAAGGGATGCCGATGATGGTCACGAACCAGAACACGCCGGCGAAGACGTGGTAGAGGGCCAGCCACCAGCCGGCGAACAGGAACCAGACGACATTGCCCAGGAAGCCTAGGGGGCTGGTGCCCAGGTCTTCCCGGCCGGTCAGGACGCGGCGGTCCACCGCCATCTGCCCGAAGGGCCACAGCACGAACAGGCCCATGTTGAAGGCCGCCCGGGCCCAGGGGATGCCGATGATGCTGACCACCATCAGGATCGCGGCCATGAACCAGGCCAGCGCCCCGGTGAACCCGAACAGCACCACCCACAGGATGTTCATCAGCAGACTGATCATGACGTGCAGGCCCCGCTTGTTGCTTCCTGGAGCCGATCATTCCCCAACGGGCCCGCGCCGTCCAGGACCACACCGGCCGGGGGTGGGGGGAGCCACCTCGGGACGGGGCTGTGACGGCGGTGACTTGCGGGGCGCGGCATTCCGGCATATGCCAAGCTGTAGCCTTGCGAACGTGGTTAAAGTCACCGACAGTGACAACGTTATCATCCCCCCGCACATCCGAGCGACCCATGCGCCGCAGCAGCCTTGCCGTCCTATCCGCCGTCAGCCTCAGCCTGGGGGCGCTGGCGCCCGCCTGGTCTTCCGCCGGGGCCGCCACCCCGGCTGGCAATCCCGAGCAGAAGGTGGGTCAGCGCATCCAGATTCGCGCCGCCGACCTTCCCGCCCCCTATGCGACCGAGGGCGTGGGCAATTCGTCGGAAGAGGTGCCACGCCCGGACGGCGTCAGCCTGAACGTGCCCAAGGGTTTCACCGTTTCCGTGTTCGCCACGGGGCTCAGCCGCGCGCGCAACCTGGCGGTGGCGCCGAACGGCGACGTCTTCCTGGCCCGCCAGGCCACGCCGGGTGAGATCACCCTGCTGCGCGACAGCAAGGGCACCGGCACCGCCGACCAGATCATCACCTTCGCCGGCGGTTTCGACCGCCCTTACGGCATCGAGTTCCACGACGGCTATCTCTGGGTGGGCGACATCAAGGCGGTGTGGAAGATCCCGTACAAGGACGGTGACACCAAGCCGGCGGGCGACCGCATCCAGGTGACGCCGGACGGCGCCCTCGGTCAGCCCAAGGGCCACCCCACCCGCACCCTGGAATTCGCCCCCGACGGCAAGAGCTTCTTCGTCGGCATCGGATCCATGAGCAACATTGCCGAGGATCCCAAGCCCCACGCCACCGTGACCGAATTCAACATGGACGGCACGGTGAAGCGCGTCTACGCCTCCGGCACCCGCAACCCGGTGGGCCTGCAGTTCTACCCCGGCAGCGACGACCTCTACGCCGTGGTGAACGAGCGCGACGGCCTGGGCGACGGCCTGGTGCCTGATTACTTCACCCGTCTACAGCCGGAAGGCTTCTACGGCTGGCCCTATTCCTACACCGGCAGCCACCCGCAACCGGACTTCGCCGACAAGCGGCCGGACCTGGTGGCCAAGGCCATCGTGCCCGACCTGCTGTTCGACGCCCATTCGGCCCCGCTGGGCCTGCTGTTCTACACCGGCCACCAGTTCCCGGCCGATTACCAGGGCGGCGCCTTCGTCACCTTGCACGGCTCGTGGAACAAGGCGAAGCCCACGGGCTATAAGATCGTCTACGTGCCCTTCACCCACGGCCGCCCGGCGGGCCACTACGTGAACTTCGCCACCGGCTTCTGGCTGCCTGGCACCAACCCGGCCCAGGTCTGGGGCCGCCCGGTGGGCTTGGCCATGGCGCATGACGGCAGCCTGCTGGTGGCGGACGACGTCGGCGGCACGGTGTGGCGCATCAGCTATCACGCGAAGGGCAAGTCCTAAGCCTTTCTATTTGCAAGACTTGGCGGCCGTCTAGAGTCTAGCGGCAATGAAAGGGCGGTGGCGGTGGGCAATTTCTGCCGCCGCCGCCCTTGTCCAATTTGCAAAATGAGCGTATATGTCGGGGTGGCTAAAGGAGGCCATTCCCATGTCCATCGGCGGCATCAACTTCTACAGCTCTGGTTACGGCGCGACGTTCCTGACCTCCGGTGTCGGTTCGACCAGCGACGTTTCCAACTCGCAGGTGCAGTCCATCTCCCCGGTCAAGACCCAGGGGACCTCGGACCAGGGCACCGACCAGGCCAACACCGACAACAATTCGTCCAACAGCAGCAGCAACAGCTTCACGCAGAACTTCAGCCCGACGCAGGATCAGGTGAAGGCAGCCTCCGACACCGGCCGCACCCGTGGCGCGTTCGTGAACCTGACAGTCTGAGCCACAACTGATAGCTGGGCGCCCTGGGCGCCCGCTCCCAAGGGTCGACAGCGTTCGCTGCCGGCCCTTTTTGTTAACGCGCGGCGTCAGGCCACCCAGCGGCGAACTTCATGCAGGTCGGCGGCCACGCGGCACAGGGCCTCGATCTCTTCCGTGGGGGCCAGCAGGTCCGGCACCATCACCGCCATCATGCCGGCGGCGTGCGCCGCGCGGATGCCGTTGTGGCTGTCCTCCAGCGCGATGCAGTGCCGGGGGTCGATACCCAGGGCGGCGGCGGCCTTCAGGTAGGGCTCCGGATGCGGCTTGCCCTGGCTGACGTCGTCGCCGCCGATAATGGCGCGGAAGCGCTGGGCAATGCCGGCCTGGGTCAAATGGTGCAGCGCGCGTTCCCGCTGGGTGCTGGTCGCCACCGCCATGGGAATGCCGGCGGCGTCCAGATGGTCCAGCAGTTCCACCACCCCAGCCATCAGGGCGATGCCAGCGTCGAAATGCGCCTGGATGGCGCTGCGGTACAGCTCGGTGAAGCGTTCGAACACGGTCTCGCCGCCGAAATGGTCCACCAGCATCTGGCGCACCGCCGGGTAGGGCCGGCCGATCAGGGTGCCGTAGAACACCTCGCTCAGGGGGCGGCCCACCGTCACGGCGGCGTCCATCATGGCGCCGCGCAGGGGGCGTTCGCTGTCGATCAGCAGGCCGTCCATGTCGAAGATCGCGGCCTGGATGGCGTGGGGAAACGGCATGTCCGTGTCTTCATGGTGAGGGTGGCGGTTGCCTTGGGGATACCCCGGGGCCATTCCGGCCGCCAGTGCCGGGGCGGCATGGCAGGTTCCCCGCCGTTGGCCGTGCCGGGGACATGGCACCCCCCCACTCGGGCCCGCTTGCCGGGTCCATACCCCCGACCATATCGTTGCGATCCGTTTCCGCCGCCTGCCAATCCTGACGCGGGCGGCACAACCATTGGTGTCGCCATCCATGTCCGCCTCTGACGCCCCCTTCCGCCAGTCCGCTTTCGCCAAGCCGCCCGTGGCCCGGGTCTGGCCGGTGGAGAAGACGGCCCACGGGGAGGTTCGCGTCGACCCCTACGATTGGTTGCGCGACCCGGCCTTCCCCGAGGTCAAGGACCCGGACATCCTGTCCTACCTTGAGGCGGAGAACGGCTATATCGAGCAGGTGCTGGGCGGGGAGGGGGACCTGCGCCCCGCCCTGGTGGCCGAGTTGCGCGCCCGCATCAAGGAGGACGACACCGGCGTTCCCTACCGCCGCGACGGCTATTTCTACCAGTCGCGCTTCGCCGCCGGACAGAACTACCCCGTCTTCGTGCGCTGGGCCGCCGGCACCTCTGAAGAGGAGGTGGTACTGGACGTCAACATCCTGGCGGCGCAGCACGATTTCATGCGCGTGGCGGATTTCGAGACGACGCGCGACGGCCGCTATCTGGCCTACACCGCCGACACCGACGGCTCCGAACGCTACGGCGTGCGGGTGAAGGACCTGTCCACCGGTGACCTGGTGCTGGAGGGGGCGGCCGACGCCACCCCTGGCGTCGCCTGGGCGGCCGACGGCCGGCACCTGTTCTACATCCGCCAGGATGAGTTCCAGCGGCCCAAGACCGTGTGGCGCCACCGCCTGGGTACCGCGCTGACCGAGGACGTGCTGGTCTATGAGGAGGCCGACCCCGCCTGGATGGTCAGCCTGGACCTGACCCTATCCGGCCGGTTCATCCGCATCGTCGCCCACAACAACGTGTCGACCGAGGTGCGGCTGCTGGATGCCGCGCAGCCGGAGGGTGAGCCGCGCCTGGTCCTGCCCCGCCGCCAGGGTCACGAATACAACGTGGAGGATCAGGGCGACACCGCCTGGATCATCACCAACGACACCCACCGCAACTTCCGCCTGGTGAAGGCGCCGCTGGCCGATACGGCCGAGGCCAACTGGGTGGAGGTCATCGCCCCGGCCGACCGCACCTACCTCACCGGCCACATGGCCTTCCGCGATTGGCTGGTGGTCTATGCCCGGGTGGACGGCGCCCAGGTGGTGCGGGTGCTGGACCCGAAGCAGGCGGATGGAAGTGGCGCCGCCCACGACATCGCCTTCCCCGACGCGGCGTTCGAGGTCGGGCCCGGCGCCAACTTTGACTATGACGGCGGCCTGCTGCGCCTGCGCTACCAGTCGCTGGTGACGCCGCCCACGGTCTACGACTACGACCTGAACGACCGCACCCTGGCCATCCGCAAGGTCCAGGAAATCCCCAGCGGCTATGACGCCGACCAGTATGTCAGCGCCCGCCTGATGGCCCCAGCGCGCGACGGCACGCTGATCCCCATCTCCATCGTCCATCGCCGCGACTTCCCCAAGGATGGCTCGGGCGCCCTGCACCTCTACGCCTACGGCGCCTACGGCAACGGCATCGACCCCTATTTTTCGGCCAACCGGCTGGGCCTGCTGGATCGGGGTTTCGCCTTCGCCATCGCCCACATCCGCGGCGGTGATGAACTGGGGCGCGGCTGGTACGAGGACGGCAAGCTGGAGAAGAAGATCAACAGCTTCACCGACTTCATCGACGCCGCTCAGTTCCTGGCGGGCCAGGGCTATGCCAAGGCCGGCAACATCTCGGCCGAGGGCGGCAGCGCCGGTGGCCTGCTGATGGGTGCGGTGGCCAACATGGCGCCCGAGGGCCTGTTCCGCGCCATCGTGGCCCAGGTGCCCTTCGTCGACGTGGTCAACACCATGCTGGACGACAGCCTGCCCCTGACGGTCATCGAGTATGATGAGTGGGGCAATCCCAACGAGCCCGAGGTCTATCAGCGGCTAAAGTCCTACAGCCCCTACGATAACGTGGCGGCCAAGACCTATCCCCACCTGCTGATCACCGCGGGCCTCAGCGATCCGCGCGTCACCTACTGGGAACCGGCCAAGTGGACGGCCAAGCTGCGGACGCTCAAGATCGACGACCATGTCCTGCTGTCGCGCACCGAGATGGGGGCCGGCCACGCCGGTGCCGCCGGCCGCTTCGACAAGCTGAAGGAAGTGGCCCTGACCCAGGCCTTCCTGCTGCGGGCCTTCGGCAAGGGGCTGTAAGGGCATTCGTCCGATGCCGGGCATTTGTAAGGGGGGCTGGGGCGGGCTTATAGTCCGCTCCAGCCCTTTACTTTTCAAAGGCCCCATCCCGTGACCGTCACGCCTTTCCCCACCGCCCGCGCCCGTGCCGCCACCCGCGCGCCCTATCGCGCCATCGGCATCTGGCTGCTGGTCTGCGCCGGCCTGGTCTTCGCCATGGCCGTCATCGGCGCCATCACCCGCCTGACGGAAAGCGGCCTGTCGATCACGGAATGGAAGCCGGTGACGGGTGCCCTGCCGCCCCTGTCGGACGCCGCCTGGGCCGAGGAGTTCGCCAAGTACCAGGCCACGCCGGAATTCGCGCTGAAGCACAGCGGCATGGATCTGGCGCAGTTCAAGGGCATCTTCTTTTGGGAGTGGTTCCACCGCCTGGTGGGGCGTCTGATCGGCGTCGTCTTCCTGCTGCCCTTCCTGTTCTTCCTCGCCACCCGCCGCGTGCCGCGCAGCCTGGTGCCCCGCCTGGCCGGCCTGTTCGTGCTGGGCGGGCTGCAGGGCGCCTTGGGCTGGTACATGGTCAAGAGCGGCCTGGTGAATCGGCCGGATGTCAGCCATTACAGGCTGGCGGCCCATCTGTCGCTGGCGGTGCTGATCTATGTCGCCATGCTGGCCACGGCCCTGCCGCTGCTGTTCCCTGCCGCCAGTGGTGCCGTGCACCGGGCGCGCGGCAGTTTGCGCCGCCACGCCGGCATTGCCATGGCCCTGGTCGCCACCACCATGGTGTGGGGTGCCTTCACCGCCGGGCTGGACGCCGGCCAGGCCTACAACACCTGGCCGCTGATGAACGGCACCTTCGCGCCGGAGGAGATGTGGAACCTCAGCCCCACCTGGCTGAATATCCTGGAGAACACGGCGGCGGTGCAGTTCACCCACCGCTGGCTGGCCATCCTGACCGGCCTGGTGGTGTGGTCCTACGCCTTCCGCGCCCTGCGTGCTGATGTCCAGGGCCGGGTACGTGCGTTGGCCATCGCCGTGGCGGTGATGGTGCTGGTGCAGATCAGCCTGGGCATCAGCACCCTGCTGATGTTCGTGCCCGTGCACGTGGCCGCTACCCACCAAGCCGGCGCCCTGGTCCTGCTGGGCTTGTTCACCTGGACGGTGGTGGAATACCGGCGGGCATAAGAGGGCCGGCGGACAAACAAAAAAGGGCGCGAAGCCGATGCCTCGCGCCCTTCTGCGTTCCGGAGCCGGCCTGGTTTAGGCGGCTGCGGCCTTCTCGGCCAGCAGCTGACGGCGATACTCGATGGCGTCGGCGAAGACGCGCAGCATGGTGTCGATGAACTCCGGCACCACCTCTTCCGGACCGCGGGCGGTCAGCAACTGGCGGTCGATGTTCATGTTCTGGCCTTCCTCGGCCACCCAGGTGGCGCCGGCGGCCTCGACGGTCTCGCGGATCGCCTCGTTGCCGGTCACGGTGCGGCCCTTCAGACGCTGGGCCACGGCCAGCAGCTGGACGCCGTGGTTGATGGCGGCGACGCCCTTGCCGGCGTCCATGAAGCTGCCGATGATGCGGCGGGTGTGCGGGTTGGCGGCCAGCTTGGCCACGCTGCGCTCACCGCCCGGCAGGACCAGCAGGTCGAAGTCGGCGGCCAGCACCTCGCCAATCTGCTTGTCCGTGGGGAAGTAGTGGCCCCAGGACGTGCCGTGCCAGCCGTTCACCAGGCCCTGTTCAGGCGAGATGATCTTGGGCGCGGCGCCGGCGCGCAGCAGGGCGCGCTGGGCTTCGGTCATTTCCACTTCTTCGAAGCCATTGGCGATGAGGATGGCAACGGCTTTTCCAGCGAGCGGCTGATCGGTCAAATTACGTCTCCTATGTTGTTTCGGCGGCCCGACACCCGCCCGTCGCCGTTCCCCAGGGGACGGCGCCGTTGGCAAGGCGCGATGGATGCTGCCTCGTGAAAATGGCCGCCCAGGAACAGGCGGCCATGGCAAAGCGTCAGGCGTGGGCGGCTGTCGTGATGCATGCCGGGCCGATGGGATGACGCTCTATTCGCATGGCACCGTAGTTGGCCTCTCTGGCGCCCCAGGTCAATCGCATTAAGACCGAATCGGGGTTGCGGTGCGGCATGGCTGGGTTGCGGCCCGTCCGCCGGCGTCTGGCACGCGTGCGGCCGCCCTGTCCTAAACTTTGGGATTGGTTTTGAGGGGATGGGCCCCGTCCCCATAGGCCCCGACCGGGGCCGCCCTGCGCCTGAGGGCGAACCAACCGAGGCGCGCTAACTAATCGCCGACAGCGCCTCTTCCAACTCGTTGAAGTCGGGCATGTACTCCGTCGGCACCTTTTTTCGCGCCGCTTCGATGGACACCTGGGGCGCGTAGCCCGCCAGGTGAGATGTGATGGCCGCCCGGATGACGTGGTAGAACTGGTTCTCCTCCTCCGCCACGCCCTTCAGCCGCGAGGCGATGGGGGCGATGATGCAGTAGGACAGGAAGATACCCATGAAGGTGCCGACCAGGGCGCCGCCGATCAGCTTGCCCAGCACCTCGGGCGGCTCGGTGATGGATGCCATGGTCTTGATGACGCCCAGCACGGCGGCCACGATGCCCAGGGCGGGCATGGCGTCGGCCATGGTCTGGAAGGCGTGGCTGGAGTGCAGGTCCTCGTGCTTGGCCTTGTCGATCTCCTGCTCCATCAGCGCCTCAAGCTCATGGGGATTGTCCACGCCGATGGAGAACATGCGTAGGTAGTCCGCGATGAACTTGACCGTGAACGGGTCCTTCATGATCGAGGGGTAGGCGTTGAAGATGTTGCTTTCCAAGGGCTTTTCGATGTGCTGCTCGATGGCCAGCACGCCCTTGGTCTTCATCGTCTTCAGGATTTGATAGAGCAGCGACAGCAGCTCCATGTATTCCTTTTTGTGGAACTTGGCACCGGGGAAGATGCGCTTCACCGCACCCAGCGCCTGCTTGATGGTGTGGGTGCTGTTCGCCACCATGAAGCCGCAGATGGCGGCGCCGCCGATGGTCATGAACTCGCCGGGCAGGGCCTCAAGGATGATGCCGATCTTGCCGCCGAAGATCATGAACGACCCGAACACGCAGATGAACACGCCGAGCAGGCCGATGGCGGCAAACATGAGCAGACCTTGGTAGCTGGACCCCTAAGGTTCGCAGAGTCCAGACAATCGGCCTACTTGTCAAATCCCTGATGGGTTAGGGCGGACGGCACATCGGCGCGCGCGAACGGGGGATGTCGGACGCGGCCCCGTCACCCAGGCATGACGCCAAGGCCCTTGAATTCGGACGGCCCGTCCGCCATCGTTCCCGCCATCGACTGGGGTGCCGCCCGCCTGACCATCAGGCCCGCGGCTGAGATCAGACCCATGGAACCTGCTCCGGATCATGCCGGCGAAGGGAGATCGCGAGACCGTGACCTATCATCCGCCTTTGGGCACCTCATTGCATAAGCCGTCCGTCGCCATCATAGGTGCCGGCTGCATCGGCCTGTCCATCGCCTGGCGCCTGGCCGCCGCCGGCTGCACGGTCGACATCTATGACCGGGGGACCGCCGGCCGGGGCGCCACCCATGCCGCCGCCGGCATGCTGGCGGCCGCCGTGGAGACGGAACCGGGGGAGCAGGCGCTGCTGCCCCTGACCCTGGACAGTCAGCGGCGCTGGCCCGCTTTCGCCGCCGAGCTGGAGGCTTACAGCGGCCTGCCCGTCGATCTGCGCACGGACGGCACGGTGCAGGTGGCCCTGACCCGCGACGATGTCGAGGTGCTGCGCAGCGGCTTCGAGTTCCAGCGCGGCTTGGGCCTCAACGTCACCTGGCTGAACGGCGCTCAGGTGAAGGAGCGTGAGCCGTGGCTGAACCCCCGCGCCGCCGCCGGGGTGCTGGGCGCCGATGACGGCCAGGTGGACAACCGCAAGCTGGCGCTGGCGCTGAAGGCCGCCGCCTTGAAGGCCGGCGCCCGCCTGCACGAGGGGGCGGCCGTGGAGGCCCTGTCGCTGACGGCGGGCCGCGCCGACGGTGTGGTGGTGGACGGCGCGCTGAAGCCCGCCGACGTGGTGGTGCTGGCCGCCGGCGCCTGGTCGCGCCAGCTGGCGGGTCTGCCCGAGGGCGCGGTGCCGCCGGTGCGGCCGGTGAAGGGCCAGATGCTGGCCCTGCGCATGGACCCGGCCCAGCCGCTGTTGCGCCATGTGGTGTGGCCGCCCAAATGTTATCTCGTGCCCCGTCTGGATGGGCGCCTGATCGTGGGCGCCACCACCGAGGACAAGGGCTGGGATGACCATCTGACGGCTGGCGGCGTGCTGGCCCTGCTGGAGGCCGCGTGGCGGGCCCTGCCCGGGGTGGAGGAACTGCCCATCGAGGAGATGTGGGTGGGCCACCGCCCCGGCAGCCGCGACGACGCCCCCATCCTGGGGCCTGTGCCCGATGTCGCCGGCCTGGTCATGGCCACCGGCCACCACCGCAACGGCATCCTGCTGACACCCGGCACGGCCGACCTGGTCGCCGATCACATCCTGACAGGCCGGGTGGACCCCCTGCTGGCGCCCTTCGGCATCGGGCGCTTTGACCAGCGGACTGAGCTTAACGTGAGGCGCGCATGATCACCGTGAACGGCAAGACCCGCGACCACGCGGATGGCCTGGACCTGCCGGCCCTGCTGGGTGAGGCGGGGGTGGAGCTGGGTGCCCGCGGCATCGCCGTGGCCGTCAACGGCACCGTGGTGCCGCGTGCCCGCTGGGCGGAGCGCGCCGTCGCCGACGGCGACGCCATTGAAATCGTGAAGGTGCTGCAAGGTGGCTGAAGACCTGTTCCGCATCGCCGGCAAGGCGTTCACCTCCCGCCTGTTTTTAGGAACCGCGGGCTATCCCAACCAGCAGGTGTTCCTGGACAGCCTGGCGGCCTCGGGCGCAGAGGTCGTCACCGTCTCCATCCGCCGGGTGGACATGGAGGGCGGGGCCGAGGGCATCCTGGATCTGGTGCGCGATCGCGCCTGGCTGCTGCCCAACACCGCCGGCTGCGCCACGGTGAAGGATGCCGTTCTGACCGCCCAGCTGGCGCGCGAGGCGCTGGACACCAGCTGGATCAAGCTGGAGCTGATCGGCGACCGTGAGACACTGTACCCGGATGTGGAGCAGCTGGTGACGGCGGCGGCCCAGCTGGTGGACGACGGTTTCACCGTCCTGCCCTATTGCACTGACGACCCCATCGTCTGCCGCCGCCTGGCCGACGTCGGCTGCGCCGCCGTCATGCCCCTGGGGGCGCCCATCGGCACGGGGTTGGGTATCCTTAATCCTTACAATATCGAAATGATCTGCGCGCGCAGCACGGTGCCGGTCATCCTGGACGCTGGCATTGGCACCGCCTCTGACGCCGCCCTGGCCATGGAGCTGGGCTGCGACGCCGTGCTGCTGAACACGGCGGTGTCCAAGAGCACCGACCCGGTGCGCATGGCCGCCGCCATGGGCCACGCCGTCGCCGGCGGCCGCCTGGCCCGCCTGGCCGGCCGTATCCCCAAGCGCACCCGGGCCGAAGCCTCCAGCCCAGAGCTGGGGCTGATCGGGGGATAAGGGTGGGATTGCCCAATCCTCCCCTGCTGGTCATCACCGACCGGCGGCAGGCATCCATGCCGCTGCCCCGTTTGCTGGACCGGGTGTTCGCCGCCGGCTGCCGTTGGGCCAGCGTGCGGGAGAAGGATCTGGCCCCCTGCGACCGGCTGGATCTGGTGCGTGAACTACACCCCATCGCCCGCCATCACGGCGCCGTGCTGACGGTGCACGGCGACCTGACGGCGGCCGTGCTATGCGACGGCGTGCATCTGGGGGCGGGCGGCGATGTGGCGGCGGCCCGCGCCCGCCTGGGCCCCCTGGCCCTGGTGGGCCTGTCCCGCCACCATCCGGAGGAGGGCCTGGGCGGCGCCGACTACGCCACCCTCAGCCCCATTTTCGAGACGGCGTCCAAGCCCGGCTACGGCCCTGCACTGGGCCTCCAGGCCCTGTCCCGCCTGCCCGGCGCTTTGGCCCTGGGCGGCATCACCCCCGCCAATGCGGCGCAGGCCCGCGTGGCTGGCGCCGCTGGCCTGGCCGTCATGGGTACCGTCATGCGCGCGGCCGACCCAGGCGCCGTCGTGCGGGACCTGCTGGCGGCTTGGGGCGCTTAGTCTGTTATCTGGGCAAGGATCGCATCGAAATCCCGGCGCCCATGAAGGACGCGGACAATTTCCACGGCGCGGCCCGTCACGCGATAAAGGACAACGTAGGATTTATGGACTGTGAAACTCCGCAGTCCGGCGGCGACTACCCCCAACTCCCGTCCCAGCTTCGGGAACTCCGCCAGCTTTTCCGCGAAGTCGAAAACGGCGTCGATGACATCGTCGGCGGCTTTCGGATTTTCCACGTAGATATGCGCCCAGATCTCGCGAAGGTCCTCTTTCGAAAGAGGGGAAAAGACGACCTTTGCCATCAAGAGCCGCGATGGGCGCGAAATTCGGCCTTCAGCGACTCCCGGGTTTCCACCGTGCCCAATCCGGCGTCTAGTTGGTTGACGGCTGCCTGGCTGGACTGGCGCAGCCGTTCGATTTGCTCAGCCTCACGGGGATCGATGCGGCGTACCTCCACCCGATACAGGTCGGTTGCCTTTCCGGCGTCCAGGTCTTTCGCCAAGCTGGCCGGCAGTTCGTCGCGGCGAAGGGTGCCAACGGTGAAGTTTGCCATTAGAGGCTCCGGGCGGCGGGGTTAAGCATGGCGCAAATGATAGTCCAATCTTCCGACCATGGCATCGCCCCTCCTACTTGATAGCGCGTCCCGGCTTTGCCAAGCGGTGGGGGCAGGATGGCCCCGCAATTGCCTGAGTCACACGAATCAATGCGCCTCGCCCCAGCTCCGCCCCGTTCCGGCCTCGGCCACCAGGGGCACGGACAGGCTGGCGGCGCCCTCCATGACCTGGCGCACCACGGGGATGGTGGCGTCCACCTCCGCCACCGGCACCTCGAACAGCAGTTCGTCGTGCACCTGCAGCAGCATGCGGCCGGTCAGCCCGGCGTTCGCCATCGCGGCGGGAACGCGGGCCATGGCGCGGCGGATGATGTCGGCGGCCGTGCCCTGGATGGGGGCGTTGATGGCCTGGCGCTCGGCGAAGGCGCGGCGGGCGGCGTTGCTTTCCTTGATGCCCTGGATCCAGCACTGACGGCCGAACAGGGTGGTGACGTAGCCTTTCTCCTTGGCCTCGGCCTTGGTCTTCTCGAAATAGCCGGCCAGTTCGGGGAAGCGTTCGAAATACTGCTTGATGAAGGCCCCGGCCTCACCCGCGCCGATGCCCAGCTGGCGGCCCAGGCCGAAGCCGGAGATGCCGTAGATGATGCCGAAGTTGATGGCCTTGGCCTTGCGGCGAATCTCACTGGTCATCTGGTCCAGCGGCACGCCGAACACCTGGGACGCCGTCATGGCGTGAATGTCGATGCCCTCGGTGAAGGCCTGCTTCAGGGCCGGCACGCCGGCGATCTCCGCCACCAGGCGCAGCTCGATCTGGCTGTAGTCCACGGACAGCAGGACATGGCCTTCCGGCGCCACGAAGGCGCGGCGGATCTTGCGCCCCTCCTCCGTGCGGATGGGGATGTTCTGCAGGTTGGGGTCGGTGGAGCTGAGACGGCCGGTGGCGGTGGCGGCCAGGGCGAAGCAGGTGTGCACGCGGCCCGTACCGGCGTTGATCTCCTCCTGCAGGGCGTCGGTGTAGGTGGATTTCAGCTTGGCCAGCTGGCGGTGGTCCAGCACCTTCTGCGCCACCTCCACCCCCTGTTCGGCCAGGGGTTCCAGCACGCTGCTGTCGGTGGAATAGGCGCCGGTCTTGCCCTTCTTGCCGCCGGGCAGGCCCATCTCGTCGAACAGCACCTCGCCCAGCTGCTTGGGGCTGGCGACGTTGAAGGGATGGCCCACCAGGGTGTGGATTTCCTGTTCCAGTGCCGCCAGACGGCCGGCGAAATCGCGCGACAGCTCGGCCAGCATGGCGCGGTCCACCAGGATGCCGGCCTCCTCCATGGTCGCCACCACGGGCGTCAGCGGGCGGTCCAGCGTCTCGTACACCGTGACCAGGTGGCGGCGCAGCACGTCGGCCTTCAGCACCTGGTGCAGGCGCAGGGTGATGTCCGCGTCTTCCGCCGCGTAGGCGCAGGCGCGGTCCAGGGGCACGCGGTCGAAGGTGATGCGGTTCTTGCCGGTGCCCGTCACCTCGTCGAAGGTGATGCAGGTATGGCCCAGGTGACGCTGCGCCAGCTCATCCATGCCGTGGCCGTGGGCGCCGGCGCCCAGGGCGTAGGACAGCAGCATGGTGTCGTCCACGGGTGCTATGGCGGCCGGGCCGGGGGCGAAGCCGTGACGGGCCAGCACCCGGATGTCGAACTTCAGGTTATGGCCTACCTTCAGCACCGACGGATCGGCCAGCAGTGGCGCCAGCAGGGCGCGGGCTTCCTCCAGCGGAATCTGCGGCGGCGGGGGCGGGGCCTCGCCGAAATCGAAGCCGCCCGCCTGCTCCTTCGGAGCGTCTGGGTTAATGTGCGTAAGGGGCACGTAGCAGGCGCGGCCCGGCGTGTGGGACAGGGAGAAGCCGACCAGCTTGGCCCGGTCGGGGTACAGGCCGTCGGTCTCGGTATCGATGGCCACCGTGCCGGCCAGGGTCGCCTCGTCGATCCAGCGCTTCAGCACGGCAGCGTCCTGCACCAGCTCGTACGCGATCTCGGTGGGGGCGGGGATCTTGGGCTCCCCGATGGGGGCGGCCTCGGTGCTGTAGAAGCGGCTGTTGTAGGCGGCGCGCACGGCGTCGGTGCGCTGCTCCGCCCCGCCGCCGCCGGCCGTGGCCTCCAGCGTCAGGGCCGGGGCGCTAGTGCCACCGCCATTGGGGGCCGCATTGCCGCCGTTGGCCTTCAGGATGTCGTTCTCGACCTTCTGGATGGCGGAGCGGAAGCCCTGCTCGCGCAGCCAGCCGATCAGCTTGTCATGATCGGGCTTGCGCGCCGTCAGGTTCTCCAGCGGCTCGGGCACCGGCACGTGGGCCTCCAGCTTCACCAGCTGGCGGGAGATGCGGGCCATCTCCGCATGCACGGTCAGGGCCTCGCGCCGCTTGGGCTGCTTGATCTCGTGCGCGCGCTCCAGCAGGGCGTCCAGCCCGCCATACTCGGTGATCAGCTGGGCGGCGGTCTTGACGCCGATGCCGGGTACGCCCGGCACGTTGTCCACGCTGTCGCCGGCCAGGGACTGCACGTCCACCACCAGTTCCGGCGCCACGCCGAACTTCTCCAGCACCTCGTCCCGGCCGATGCTCTTGTTCTTCATCGGGTCCAGCAGGCCGACGCCGTCGGTGATCAGCTGCATCAGATCCTTGTCGGACGAGACGATGACGCAGTCGCGCCCCGCCTCGCGCGCCAGGCGGGCGTAGGTCGCGATCAGGTCGTCGGCCTCATACCCCTCCAGGTGCAGGCAGGGCAGGTTGAAGGCGTCCACCGCCTGGCGGATCAGGTCGAACTGCGGGATCAAATCTTCCGGGGGCGGCGGCCGGTGAGCCTTGTAGTCCGGATAGATGGCGTTGCGGAAATTCTCCCGCTTGCTGTCGAAGATGACGGCGACGGAGTGCACCTTCACGTCGGCCAGCAGCTTCATCAGCATGTTGGTGAAGCCCAGCACCGCGTTCACCGGCGTGCCATCCGGCCGGTTCAGCGGCGGCAGGGCGTGATAGGCGCGGAAGATGAAACCCGAGCCGTCCACCAGGTACAGCGTCTCCTTCACCTCGCCCGGCACGGCCGGAACACCGGTCACGGGCGTGGGCGCGTCCGGCGGAACAGGGATGGAGTCGGTCGCGGCGGCATCGGGGGTGTCGGCCATGGCGGGCATCTTCAGCATAACGGGCGGGGGTGGGACGCGCGCGTGAACGCGGGCATCCCGGGACCGCACCATGGCCGATTTGGGGCGGGGCTGTCGAGGGGCGGCGGCTCCCGCCTCGACAGCGGCGGGGATTGCGGCCAAGGTAGGCGCCGCGATCAGGAAGGACGGGCCGGCCGTGAGCGGGGAGCAGCAGGGGCAGGATGGGGCGGCCGCGCTGGCCGAGATCTTCGACCAGGCTACCGGCCACCATGCCGCCGGCCGCCCGGCGGAGGCGGAGGCGCTGTACCGCCGGATATTGGTGGCCGTGCCGCGACAGCCCGATACCCTCTATCTGCTGGGGACGCTGGCCTATCAGACCGGGCACCTGGACGCCGCCGCCGACTTGGCGCGCCAGGCCATCGGCGCGAAGGCGGACGCCCCCGCCTTCTATGTCCTGCTCGGTAACGTTCTGCATGACCAGCGCCAGCTGGAGGGGGCAGCGACCTGCTTCCGTCGGGCCCTAACCCTGGATGCTGGTAGCGTGGGCGGCCACCTGGGCCTGGCCAACGTGCTGCAGGACCAGGACCGCGTGGCCGAGGCGGTGACGGAATATCGCCAGGCCCTGGCCCTGAACGCCGGGGATGCCAACATCCACAACAACCTGGGCGGCGCGCTGCTGCGCCTGGACCAGCCGGAGGCGGCGCTGGCCTGTTTCGACCGGGCCATGACGCTGTCGCCGGGCCGGGCGGACCCGATCTACAACCGCGCCAACGCGCTGCGCGCCCTGGGCCGGAGCACCGAGGCGGAGGACGCCTATCGCCAGGCCCTGGCCCTCAACCCCGCCCACCGTGACGCCACTCTCAACCTCGCCAACCTGCTGCTGGCCGATGGCCGGGCCGCGGCGGCGGAAGCCCTCTGCCGCCAAGTGCTGGCCCGGGCGCCGGACCATGTCGACGCCTTGATGAACCTGGGGGTGGCCCTGCACGGCCAGGGCCGCGTGGCCGCGGCCGAAGAGGCGCTGAACCAGGCCCGCGCCCTGGCGCCGCGCCGGGCCGATGTGCTGAACAACCTGGGCCTGGTGCTGGCGGCCTCGCGCCGGCGGGATGAGGCCGTGGCCCTATACCGCCAGGCCCTGGCCCTGCGGCCCGACCTGGCCGACGCGGCGTGCAACCTGGCGGCGGCGCTGGCGGGCCAGGATGACGCGGCCGGGGCGCGGGCCCATGCCGAACAGGCCCTGCGCCTGCGCCCCGACGATGCCAAGGCGCATTTGGCCATGGGCAACGCCCTGGAGGCGGCCGGCGATTTCGCCGGGGCGCTGGCGCGCGCGCTGGAGGCGGTGCGGCGGGCGCCCACCTTGGCCACGGCCCACGGCAACGCGGCGTTGATGTTGTCGCATCTGGGCCGCCCGGCGGAGGCGCTGGCCCACTTCGACAGGGCGGCGGCCTTGCCCGACGCCACCCCGGAAATCCTGTGGAACCGTTCCCTCGCCCGGCTGCTGGCGGGGGATTTCGCCGCGGGGTGGATGGAGTATGAGCGGCGGTGGGATACGGACCTGATGAAGGCCGCCCGTCGCACCTACAGCCAACCGCGGTGGCGGGGGCAGCGGGCGGAGACGGGCCGCTCCACCCTGTTGCTGCATGCCGAGCAGGGCATGGGCGACGTGCTTCAGTTCTGCCGCTACGCCCCGCTGGCGGCGGAGCGGGGGCACGCCGTGGTGCTGGAGGTGTACCGGCCGCTGTTGCGCCTGCTGCACAGCCTGCCTGGCGTGGCGGAGGGGCGCGTCCGGCTGGTGGCGACCGGTGATCCGTTGCCGCCCTTCGACCTGCACTGTCCGCTGATGAGCCTGCCGCTGGCCTTCGGCACCACCTTGGACACCGTGCCGGCCGCCACGCCCTACCTGGCGGCCGACCCGACCGACCTGTCCCGCTGGCGCGACGCGGTCGCCGCCGGTGGTCCAGGCCTCAAGATTGGCTTGGCCTGGGCCGGCAACCCCAAGACCAGTGTGCCGGACCGGCGCCGTTCCATCGATCCCACGCTGCTGGCCCCCCTGGCGGACGTGCCGGGCGTGCGCCTGTTCAGCCTGCAGAAGGAGGGTGCGGCGCCTGCGGGCCTTTCCCTGACGGACCTGATGGGCGGGGCGGCGGATTTCGCCGACACCGCCGCGCTCATCTCGCAGCTGGATCTGGTCATCAGCGTGGACACGGCCGTGGCCCATCTGGCGGGAGCCCTGGGCCGGCCCGTCTGGCTGCTGAACCGCTTCGACACCGACTGGCGCTGGCTGCTGGGCCGCGACGACTCGCCCTGGTATCCCACCCTGCGCCAGTTCCGACAGACCAGCCCCGGCGATTGGCAAGACCCCATCGCCCGCGCGTGCGACGCGCTGGCGCGATGGGTACAGAGCGCCTGAGGCGGCGCCAGTGGACTTCAAATGCGGGGAAGGTGGCGGACCCGATACGATTCGAACGTACGACCTCTGCCTTCGGAGGGCAGCGCTCTATCCAGCTGAGCTACGGGTCCATGCCGGGCGACACACCGGGTTTCCGGCGGCGCGGCGCGCACCATACAGGCAAGTTCCGGGCAATGCAAACGCTATGGTGGGGGCCGGGCGGGGGGCGCTCAGGGTTGCCGGTCCAGGCGGACGTAGCGGCGTTCCAGGCGGGCGGCGTTGTAGTAGACGGCAACGGGGGCGCCGGTGCCGGGGTCGGTGAAGCGCTCGCCCGTGTCCTGCCAGCCGGGGCCGGGCAGGTCCGTCAGCGGCTTGTAGGTCACGCGCTCGACACAGGCGGCCAGGCACAGGACGCCGGTGCCGACCAGCACGCCGATGGGAAAGACGGTCACCATGTCCATAAACCAGACGGCCAGGGTGGTCGCGAAGGCCAGGGCGCTGCCGATCATCAGCCAGGTGCAGGCGGGCTGGCGCAGGTGGGAGCGGCGTTGCCGGGCGTGGCCGGGACCGGATCCGAAATGGACATGCAGCACGGACATGATGGACGTCTCCTTCCCCTGTTCGGGGGCCCTGGCGTCGGGCGTGCCCGAACCGATGGCGGGGCCGGCGGTCCGTGGCGGGCGTCCGGGGCGTCGGGCCCCTCTGCTTGATGGTGGTTCGCAGGCTTTCCCTAGGCAGGCTTTCCTTTCCTGAAACTCAAACGGCTCCTGAAACTCAAACGGCGGCTTCCAGCACCACGGCGGTGCCGTAGGCGACGATCTCGCTCATGGTCTCGCCGATCTCGGAACTGTCGAAGCGCATCATGACGACGGCATTGGCCCCCATGGCGCCGGCATTGGCGACCATGCGGTCGATGGCCTGGCGGCGGCCTTCCTCCAGCATCTGGGTGTATTCGTGGATCTCGCCGCCCACCAGGGTGCGCAAGCCGGCCATGAAATTGCCGGCCAAACCCCGGCTGCGCACCACCACACCGAATACTTGGCCCTTCACGGCCATGACCCGATGTCCCGGCACGGCCTCCGTCGTCACCACCAGCATGCGGCACTCCTGTCCTGTGAGGGAAAGCTTACGCCCGGGCGCCGTCCCACGCCATGAGCGCGTTCGGTCAGGGTGCCGGCCCCCGCCGCAGGACGGGGGTCGTTCTCAGTCAGTGCGTGGCCGGCAGGGCGGCCAGCCAGCTGTCCACCTGGGGCAGCCGCTCCTGCGCCACCTTGGCCCGGTAGGCGATCTCGCCCGCGGCCTTGGCGACACCCTGGCGGGCGGTGGCCGGCACGTGCGCCTCGGCATAGGCGTTCAACTCGCCGATGCGGGCCGGGTCGGAGGAGCGGCGCGCCACGCCGGCGAAGAACTCATAGCGCTGCATCTGGTCCAGCGTGGCTTCCACCGCGTCGATGTGGGCCGTGACGAAGCGCCAGGCCAGGTCGGGGTTGGCGTCGGCCACGGCCAGGATCAGCTGCGGCGCGATGGTGGTGCCCACTTCCGGCGTCAGGCTGAGGTCCAGCACCTTCTGCGCCAGGGCGGGGTCGCGCACCGCCCCCAGCGCCCCATACAGCTGGCGGCGGGCCAGCGCGTCGGTGGTGCTGGACGCCAGGGCGTGCAGCCGGTCGAAGGTGGCGGCATCGGCGTGCTGGGCCACGGCGGTGATGACCGCCAGGCGGATGCCGGGGGGCAGGGCCGTGGGGTCGGTGCCGTCGGCCGCCAGACGCCGTTCCGCCTCCGTCAGCGTTTCGGTGGCATCGAAACTGCTGAGCGCGCGGATCAGGGCAGCGCGGGTCAGGCCCACCTTGTCGCCCTGGCCCGGCTGCGGGTCCCAGCCGATGGCGGACAGCACCGGCGCCAGCACGCCGCGGGCGAAGGCGCGGAAGGCGGCCTGGCCGGGCCTGCCGGCGTAATAGCCGTCCACGTCGCGCAGGTAATCGGCCGCCTGTTCCCACACCGACGGGTCGGCGTCCGGGCGCAGGGCACGGACCAGAGATAGGCTGTCGCTCATGGCCATCTGCCCGGCCTCGCCCAGGGCGGCGCTGTCGTACATCAGGCCCAGTTGGTCGATGGGCGCCAGCCGGTCGACATGGTCGACCAGGGCCTTGAACGCCGGCTCGGTATAGGCGGTGCGGAAATAGCCGGTCTGGCCGGCATTGGCCAGCAGGGGGCCGCAGCCGGGCGCGGCGGCCTTGCCCGTCAGGGCCGTCAGCAGCGCGTGCGACGGGGAACTGGCAACCCCGCCTGCGGCGCCCACCGTGGCGAGGGGGACGGGGATGGCCCACAGCCGGTCGCTCAGATGGTACTGGTCGGGGATGGTCACCGGCTCGGTGGCGAAGCGCGCCTGGCGCAGGCTGACCTGCGTGCCGCCGCCGGCCATGGCCGGCGCTGTCTCCTTGGCGCCCTTCTTGCCCTTATGCGGCTTGGGGCTGTTACCGGCGCCGCAGGTGGCGCTGACCGATACCAGGGGGATGCCCGGCTTGGTGATGAAATCGGTGGCGATGCGCAGCGCGTCCTTGGCGCCCGCCTCCTCCACCGCCTTGAACAGGTCGCGGGTGGTGGCGTTGCCGTAGGCGTGGCGCTTCATGTAGCGGCGCACGCCGTCGCGGAACACCGTCTCGCCCACCGTCGCCTCCACCATGCGGATGACGGCCTGGCCCTTGTCATAGGTGATGTCGTCGAAGGCCTCGTCCGCTTCGGCCACGGAATTGATGGGCTGCACCACCGGGTGGGTGGCGGCGCGGGCGTCCAGGCGCTTGGCCCGCTCCATCGCCGGCATGGCCACCAGCCAGGGCGACCAGTCGGGATGCAGGGCGTCCATGGCCTTGGCCTCCATCCACGAGGCGAAGCCCTCGTTCAGCCACAGGTCGTCCCACCAGGCCATGGTGACCAGGTCGCCGAACCACTGGTGCGCCATCTCGTGCGCCACCACCTGGAACACCCGTTGGCGGGCCTCCTCGGTGGCCAGGGCCGGGTCCAGCAGCATGTCCTTCTCGAACGACATGATGGCGCCCCAGTTCTCCATGGCGCCGAAGCCGCCGGCGCCGGGCGTGGCGATGAAGTCCAGCTTGGGCAAGGGATAGGGCGTGCCGAAATAGTCGTTGTAGCGGGCCAGGATGGCGGCGGCCGTCTCCAGGGCGAAGCGCGCCTTGTCCACCGACCCGCGCCGCACGACCACGCCAATCTCCACATCGCCGGCCTTGGCGGTGGCGCGCTCCAGGTCGCCCACGGCCACGAACAGCAGATAGCTGGACATGCGCGGCGTGGGCTGGAAGTGGACCAGATGGCGGCCGTCGGCCATGGCCTCGTCCGTCTTCACCGGCATGTTGGACACGGCCATCTGGCCCTGGGGCGCCATGACCGACAGGGTGAAGGTGGCCTTGGCCGAGGGCTCATCCCAACAGGGCAGGAAGCGGCGGGCGTCGCCGGCCTCGAACTGGGTGGACAGCATGTGGGCCGATACGTTGGCGCCCCCCTTGCCGCCTGCCGGGGCGTCCGTGGCGGTGTAGTCCAGCTGGAACAGGCCGCGCGCCGATTTCTCGATCTGGCCGCGATAGGCGATGTCCACCGTGTGATGGCCGGGGGGCAGGGGGGATGCCGCCGTCAGAGTGGCCGTCTGGCTGTCCTTGTCGAAGGTGACGCCGGTGGCGGGGGTGCCGTCGATGGTCACGCGGTCCAGGGTAAGGCTTTCCGCGTTCAGCACCACGGTGGGGGTGGCCGTGGCCACGTCGATGTCGACATGCACCTCACCGGCGAAGGTCGAGGCCTCGATATTGGGGATGACCGTCAGGTCGTAGTGCAGGGGTGAAATGTTGCCCGGCAGTCGGCCGTTGGCCGCTAGACTAACCGTGGGGCTGAGGCATAGGGTCGCAGTCGTCACCAGAACAGTTTTGATCACGCCTTTGAAATTAGTCGAGGCCAGGGGCATACAGCCGCTCCTACGCTTGTATTGCGCGGCGCCACTGCGGGGCGCTTTACGCTTTGGTGCCGAGTGTGCCTGCGTCCACCCCGCAGTTCAATTGCGGACTTCCCGACAAATATGTGCGTCCTCGCCAAAGGCGGCGGAGTGGACATCTCTGGGATACTATATCCGAATGCGACCAAGGTAAGCGCTGTCCCCACGCTGAAATCGCAGCGTCGTTCCGGCAATTCGCGCCGGAATGCGACAGAAGAACGCAGGCCTGGCTGGAAGCCGTCGCCGGCTGATACGGCTTCTTGGCGCCGGCCCGGTGCTCTTCGACCAGGTTTTAGCGGCGGCCGTTGGATGACCTGTCAACCTCATCTTCCCCGGCCATCGACTTCGGTGTCCGATTAGTTAGGTCGGGGAATCTATCTTCTGCAGATTATCCAAGTATTACTTAGTTGCCAATGCTGGGATGTCCTGGTCAAGGGATAGCAAACCGCAAAGATATTGACCGGTCGGCGATGAAGGCGAGAAGCATCTAAAAGAAATTTCAAAGGTTAACGGATCGGTGTGCCATTCATCCTGATGGTCTAGTCTTCAAAATTCGCATGGGCTTATCCCTGGACTAAATCTCCAGCGGTCTATATTGAAACCTGCCTTCCGAAAGACAGCTCCGCGGTTCGCGGGCCGATCGGGGTCGCCCTAGCCGGCATTTCAAATTTCGCTGTTGTTCTCGCCCGTGCGCGCCCTCCGGCGCCCTCGTGGGCGCCGCATTTGGGAAGTGTTGCCATGTTCCAAGCCCAGTCCTCGACGGCCCGGTCGGCCGCCGGCACCCCCTCCATTTCCGCCCGCTCCATTTCCACTAAGGTCCGCAAGGGTTTCGCCGTGTCGGTGGCGGCGCGCATCGCCCTGCTGATCGTGGGGGCCGTGACCCTGCTGACGGTGGTCAGCCTGGGCATCAGCCACGTGTTGCTGGCGGGCTTCACCATGGAATTGGCCAAGGACCGGCAGGATGCCAACATGCAGGTGGCGTGGCACGTGCTGGAAGGTTACGGCAAGGGCTACAGCCTCAGGGACGGGCACCTGTACGCCGGCGACACGGCGCTGGAGAACAACGTCGCCGCCGTCGATACGGTGAAGCGCCTGGTGGGCGGCACCGCCACCATCTTCGCCGCCAAGGACGGCGAGATGGTGCGCATTGCTACCAACGTCATGAAACAGGACGGCAGCCGTGCCGTCGGTACCGCGCTGGCCCGCAACGCCGTCTACGACGCCGTCGTCGGTCGGGGCGAAGCCTATCGCGGCGAGGCCGACATCCTGGGCGTGCCCTTCTACACCGCGTACGACCCCATCAAGGACGCCAGCGGCCATATCGTGGGTGTGCTGTACACCGGCATTCAGAAGCGCATCTTCGCCGAGGCGGTGGAGCGTCTGAAGACCAGCATCCTGGTCGCCAGCGTCACCCTGGCCGTGGTGCTGGGCCTGGCCGCCTGGTGGCTGGCCAGCCGCTGGGTGGGCCGTCCCGCCCTGCTGGTGGCCCGCCTGCTGGAACGCCTGGCGGCCAACGACACCACGGTGGAGATCCGCCCCACCCAGCGCCGGGATGAGATCGGGCGCATGCTGCGCGCCGCCGGCGCCCTGCGCGGCGTGGTGGCCGACGTCTTCCGTCTGAAGCAGATGGTGGACGACATGCCGCTGAACGTCCTGCTGGCCGACGCCGACCAGGATTTCCGCATCACCTATGCCAACGCCGCCAGCCTGGGCACGTTGAAGTCTCTGGGGGCGCCCCTGCCGCGGCCGCTGGCCGGCGGCACGCCGGTGGGCGCCGGGATCGGCCTGTTCCATGCCGACCCCGCCCCGTTGCTGGAGGTCGTCAAGAACCCCGCCCTGCTGCCGTGGCAAGGCCGCCTGACCCTGGAAAATGCCCATGGCGATAACGAGGAGCTGGAGCTGCGTGTGGCCGCTGTGCGCGATACCGACGGCCGTTATGTCGGCCCCATGATGACCTGGTCGGTAGTGACGCGTCAGGCCCGCCTGGCCGCCGCGTTCGAGACCGACGTGCATGGGGTGGCCGCCGCCGTCACCAGCGCCGCCCACACGCTGGAGGGCGACGCCCGCACCCTGACCGACAACACCGGCAGCGCCTGCACGCAGGCCCAGGACGTGCAGGCCGCCGCCAGCCAGACATCCAGCAACGTGCAGACGGTGGCCGCCGCTGCGCAGGAGTTGGCGGCCTCGGTGGATGAGGTCGGCCGGCAGGTCGAACGCTCCAAGGCCATCGCCGCCCGCGCGGTGGCGGAGGCGACCACCACGGGCCAGACCATCGGCGGCCTGGCCGAGGCCTCGGACCGCATTGGCGCCGTGGTGCAGATGATCAGCGACATTGCCGGCCAGACCAACCTGCTGGCGCTGAACGCCACCATCGAGGCGGCGCGGGCGGGTGAGGCCGGCAAAGGCTTCGCCGTGGTGGCCTCCGAGGTCAAGACCCTGGCCGGCCAGACGGCCAAGGCCACGGAGGAGATCACCCGCTACGTCCAGGACATCGGCCAGCGGACGGATCTCAGCGTCGCCGCCATGGAACGTATCGGCGCCACCATCCACGAGGTGAACGAGGTCGCCGCCGCCATCGCCGCCGCGGTGGAGGAGCAAGGTGCGGCCACCCGCGAGATCGCCCGCAACGTGGCCGAGGCCGCCGACGGCACCGACCACGTCAGCCGCACCCTGTCCTCCCTGACCGATGCCACCGGTGTGGCCGGCAGCACGGCGGGCGAGGTGCTGGACACCGCCGGCAGCCTGACCCGCGAGGCCGGCCGCCTGAACCAGGCGGTGGAGGGCTTCATGAAGGCGCTGCGGGAGATGTAGTGTGCCTCGGGGATTGGGGGGCACGCGAACTTGGCCATCCTCGGTTTCCAGTCCCCTTCCAGTCCCCGGAAACCTGCGGCGGCCCCGGCCGGGCCTTGTCGCCGCGCCCCGGGTGCGGTAGACGGCCGGGGTGCGAGCCCCGTGATGTGACCGATGAACACCAGCCCCGACCGCGACGACGACGATGATGATGACGACCTGCCGCCCCTGCCGGCTGGCGCCAAGAACTATATGACGCCGGAAGGCTTCAACCGCATGCGGGATGAGCGCCACCAGCTGCTGCGGGTGGAGCGTCCCAAGGTGGTGGAGGTGGTGTCCTGGGCCGCCGGCAACGGCGACCGGTCGGAGAACGGCGACTATCTCTACGGCAAGAAACGGCTGCGTGAGATCGACCGGCGCATCCGTTTCCTGACCAAGCGCATCGAAAGCGCCGAGGTGGTCGATCCCCAGTTGCAGAAGAACCGGTCCCAGGTCTTCTTCGGCGCCACCGTCACCTATGCCGATGAGGACGATGGCCGCATGACCGTCACCATCGTCGGCCGGGACGAGGTGGACATGGACCGCCACCGCATCAGCTGGGTGTCGCCGGTGGCGCGCGCGCTGATGAAGGCCAAGGTGGGCGACGTCGTCACCGTGCGCACGCCCAAGGGGCCGGAAGAGGTGGAGATCCTGGACATTCGCTACCCGGACTGACCGGCCGGGGGGCGATGGCCCTCAGCGGTGTTTCTTGCCCGTCGGGCCGTACTCGCTCACCAGCGTGTCCTTCAGCGACCAGGGATGGTCGGCGGCCGCGGCATCGTCCTTCAGAATGACCACGTCGTCGATCAGCCAGCGTCCGCCGGTCCGCATGAAATGGTAGGCCAGGACGCGGGGCCCGAAGTTGCTGAAGCGCGCCGTCACCGTGGCCGTGTCGCCCGACGCCTCCGCCTGCAGGCCGAAGCCCGACAGGTCCCAGTCCTGGCCGTCGATGATGATGTCGAAGTCCAGGGCGCAAATCCCCTGGGTGCGCTTTTCGCAAGCCCGGTCGGCATCGAGCAGGCGCGCCAGCGCCGGGGTGGCGTGGCGCCGGACCTGGGCGACCGAATCGATAGTCGTGTCCTTCTCGGCGTGGGGATCGGCCAGGTACGGCCGGTACAGGGCCTCGACGATGGCCTGGGGTGTCGATTGCGCGGGCTCGGCGCCAGCCGCCCGTGCCACCGGCGGAACGGTCACCAGGCCCGCAGCCAGCAGAAGCGCCGCCACCCTCATAATTCAGGCCGCATCGCGGCGAGCGACCGCCGGGCGATGTCCTTCAGGGCGGCGCGCAGGCGTTCGATCTCCTGCGCGGCGGCTTCGTAATCCTCGATCAGGCCGCCGACCAGGGTGCCGGGGTCCCCGGCATGGTCGGGATAGCGGTCGCGGGCCCGTTCGGCGCGGCGGCGCAGCCGCTCCACGATGTCTTCGTTGACGGGTGGCGCCGGGCGGTGGCTGTCATCCTCCGGCGTCATGTCCTCGGCATCCGGCATGGCCCGTGGCTCCCTTCCTTCACGCGTAAGCGGGTCGTCAGGACCGGCCCCTTACGGGGCGCGGCCATGGCAATGCTTGTACTTCAGGCCGCTGCCGCAGGGGCAGGGGGAATTCCGGGGGGTGTTCATCCAGGTGTCCGGGTCCTGGCCACCCACCTGGGTGGACTGCGGCATGTTCACGGCGCCATAACCCAGGCCGGCGCTGGCGCGCGCCATGCCCGGGGGCAGGGGCTCGTCGGCCGGCGGCAGGCCAGGGGGCGGGCCAGCGAGCGGGCCAATGGGCGGGAACGCCGGGTCGACGCGGGTCTCCTGCATTTCCTGGGGCGGGAAATCGTTCGGGTCCAGCGGCGGCTGGGCGACCTGCAGCTGCACGCGCATCAGCACCTGGGTCACCTGCTCGCGCAGGCTGTCCAGCAACTCCTCGAACAGGTTGAAGGCTTCGCGCTTGTATTCGTTCAGCGGGTCGCGCTGGCCATAGGCGCGCAGGTTGATGCCCTGGCGCAGATGGTCCAGCGACAACAGGTGGTCTTTCCACGACTGGTCCAGCAGCTGCAGCAGCAGGCTGCGCTCGATGGAGCGCATGATCTCCGGCCCGTAGCTGGCCTCCTTGGCGGCGTAGGCCTCCTCGGCGGCCTTCATCAGGCGCTGCTCGATCTCAAGCTCGGCGATGCCTTCTTCCTTGCCCCATTCCTGCACCGGCACGTCCAGCGCCAGGACGCGCACCACGTCCTCGTGCAGCTGGTCCATGTTCCACTGCTCGGCATAGGAGTTGGCCGGAATGGCCTTGGCCACCAGGGTGTTGATGGTGTCCTGGCGCATGTCCTCGACGGTTTCCTTGATGTCGTCGACGGCCATGATCTCACGACGCTGCTCATAGACGACCTTGCGCTGGTCGTTCATGACGTTGTCGTACTTCAGCAGGTTCTTGCGGATTTCGAAGTTGTGGGCCTCAACCCGGCTCTGGGCCTTTTCCAGCGCCTTGTTGATCCAGCTGTGGATGATGGCCTCGCCTTCCTGCAGGCCCAGGCGCTGCAGCATGGTGTCCATGCGCTGCGACCCGAAGATGCGCATCAGGTCGTCTTCCAGCGACAGGAAGAACTTCGAGGCGCCGGGGTCGCCCTGGCGGCCGGAACGGCCGCGCAGCTGGTTGTCGATGCGCCGGCTCTCATGCCGCTCCGTGCCCACGACGTAGAGGCCGCCGGCGGCCAGCGCCACGTCCTTGGCGGCCGCCACCTCCTCCTCGATCTGCTGGATGCGGCGCGCGCGCTCGGCGGGGTCGGTCACCTCCCCCAGCTCGTACTCGATGCGCATTTCGACGTTGCCGCCCAGTTTGATGTCGGTGCCGCGGCCCGCCATGTTGGTGGCGATGGTGACGGCGCCCGGCCGGCCGGCCTGGGAGACGATGTAGGCTTCCTGCTCGTGATAGCGGGCGTTCAGCACGTTGTGCGGGATGCCCTGTTTCTTCAGCAGGTCGGACAGCAGTTCCGACTTCTCGATGGAGATGGTGCCGACCAGGATGGGCTGCTGGCGCTCCTGGCACTCCTTCACCAGCTTGACGATGGCGTCGTACTTCTCGCGCGCCGTGCGGTAGACCTCGTCATCGTAGTCGATGCGCTGGACGGGCAGGTTGGTCGGCATGTCGACCACGTCCAGGTTATAGATCTCCGCGAATTCCGCCGCCTCGGTCATGGCCGTGCCGGTCATGCCGGCCAGCTTGGGGTACAGGCGGAAATAGTTCTGGAAGGTGATGGACGCGAGCGTCTGGTTCTCGCGCTGGATGGTCACATGCTCCTTCGCCTCCAGGGCCTGGTGCAGGCCTTCGGAATAGCGGCGGCCGTCCATCATGCGGCCGGTGAACTCGTCGATGATGATGACCTTGTCATCCTTGACGATGTAGTCCACGTCGCGGGTGAACAGCTTGTGGGCGCGCAGGGCCTGGTTCACGTGGTGGACCAGCGTGATGTTGTGGATGTCGTACAGGTCGCCCTGCTTCAGCAGGTCCATCTCGGTCAGGATCTGGGCGACCTTCTCCGTGCCCTCTTCCGTCAGGTTGACGGACTTGGCCTTCTCATCCTTTTCATAGTCCGTGTCGGCCAGGCGCAGGATGACCGTGTCCACGGCGGCGTACAGCTCCGACCCATCGGTGGAAGGGCCGGAGATGATCAGCGGGGTGCGCGCCTCGTCGACCAGCACGCTATCCACCTCGTCGACCACGGCGAAGTTGAAGGGCCGCTGGACCATGTCGTCCAGGCGGAACTTCATGTTGTCGCGCAGGTAGTCGAAGCCGAACTCGTTGTTGGTGCCGTAGGTGATGTCGGCGGCGTAGGCGCGGCGGCGCTCGTCATCATCCAGGCCGTGGACGATGCAGTCGGTGGTCAGGCCCAGGAAACCGTAGATGCGGCTCATCCAGCCGCTGTCGCGCTTGGCCAGGTAGTCGTTCACGGTCACGACGTGCACGCCCTTGCCTTCCAGGGCGTTCAGGTACACCGCCAGGGTCGCCACCAGCGTCTTGCCTTCGCCGGTGCGCATCTCGGCGATGCGGCCGCGGTGCAGGACGACGCCGCCCATCAGCTGCACGTCGAAATGGCGCTGGCCGATGGCGCGCTTGGCCGCCTCGCGCACTGTGGCGAAGGCGTCGGGCAGGATGTCGTCCAGCGTCTCGCCCTTGGCCAGCCGGTCGCGCAGCCAGTCGGTGCGCATGCGCAGCTCGTCGTCGGACAGCGATACCAGCTTCGGCTCCAGCGCGTTGATGGCGTCGACGTCCTTCCGCAAGCTTTTGACAACGCGCTCGTTGGCGCTGCCGAACAGTTTGCGGGCGATGGAACCGAACATGAAAACCTCGAAGAGAACGAACACGGGGAAACCGGCCGGATCATCCAGCCCGGCCGCGCGGGACATGGGGCCCTTTTGGATAAGGCCCCCCATGCGCCTTGTGAGATAAGGTGGCAGGGCCCGGCGGTCAATGAAGCCCCGCCGTTTCCGGTACCGCGATACCGGTCCCACCTGCCGTGTCAAATCCCCCACACGCGCGGGGCTGGACCATAGCATGATCCGCCTGCTTTCCAACCGCTTTGATGCCCCGGCGGATGCGGTATCCAGCGACCATCCCCGGGCATGGCGTGAGGCTCGCCGCTTGGGGGCCGGGGTGCGGCATCAGGACACGTACGGGGTGGGTATCCGGCGCTGTCCCACCTTGCGAGAGGGGCGCGCCCCGTGTTTTATGGCGCGACAGCCGAAGAAGGGCCCGGCAGTGCTACGGCGTGGCCGTCCCTGGTCCCTAGCATCGCGCCGTTTTTTGATGCAGCCCCAGTCCTCGAGGAATTCAGCTCCATGTATGTGAAGATGTTGCGTGCCGCGCTGCTGACCGCGGCTTTCGGGTCCCTGGCCGGCACCGCCCTGGCCGCTGACACCCCGGCCAAGGCTGCCGCCCCCGCCGCGGCGCCGGCCGCCGGCTCGCCGGCCCAGGCCGCGGACGATCCGGTGGTGGCCCGTGTGAACGGCAAGGAAATCCACCGGTCGGAAGTGCTGGCCGAATACAGCCAGCTGCCGGCCCAGACCCAGCAGCAGATTCACCTGAACGAAGCCTACCCGCGCGTTCTGGAGAACCTGGTGACCGCCCGCCTGCTGGCGGATGCCGGCTACAAGGACAAGCTGCAGGACAGCAAGGAAGTGAAGACCGAGCTGAAGCACGCTGAAGAGCGCTTCGTGCAGCAGGCCTACATCCGCAAGCAGGTCGACTCCCGCATGAACGAGGCGCTGCTGAAGAAGAAGTATGACGAGATGGTGAAGGCCATGCCGGCCGAGGACGAGGTCCGCGCCCGCCACATCCTGGTGAAGACCAAGGAAGAGGCCGACGCGCTGATCAAGCAGATCCAGGGCGGCGCCGATTTCGCCAAGCTGGCGTCCGAGCAGCAGATCGACAAGAACTCCGCCGCTTCGGCTGGCGACCTGGGCTACTTCACGAAGGGTGACATGGTCGCCCCCTTCGCCGACGCCGCCTTCGCCATGAAGCCGGGTGAGGTCAGCAAGACCCCGGTGAAGACCGACTTCGGTTGGCACGTGATCAAGGTTGAGGACCGCCGCAAGCGCCAGGCCCCGCCGTTCGAGCAGGTGAAGGGCCAGGTCGCCCAGGCCGAAGCCCAGGATCTGGCCGCCCAGGTGGTGGAAGAGCTGCGCAAGGGTGCCAAGGTCGAGGCCTTCGACATCACCGGCAAGCAGGCCATCTCCCTGACCCCGCCGCCGGCCGCCGCCAAGCCGGCCGCTCCCGCCAAGCAGTAAGGCGGGTGGAAGGCGCGGGGATGAGTTCCTTCCCGCGCCGTCACGCTAGCGAAGGGCGCAAGCATCGCCGGTGGCGGTCTTGCGCCCTTTTGCTGTCCGCGGTTCGCTTAAGCGCCGGACGCCCGTTTTCGATTTTATTCGTCACGGATTTCGGCCTATTTTCTGCGCCGTTTGCCCGGTTCCTCCGGGCGGCCCCTCATCCGAACCGTTCGCCTTCAACGGAGCGATCCCCATGGCCTCCAAGGTCTCCCCCCTGGCACCCGACGCTTTCCCCACCCTGTCCCCCGTGGCCGGCGTCCGCCTGGCGGCGTACAACTGCGGCATCCGCTACAAGGGCCGGGATGACCTGATGGTGGCCGAGCTGGCGCCCGGCACCACCGTCGCCGGCGTGCTGACCCGCTCCCTGACCGCCAGCGCGCCCGTGCACTGGTGCCGCAAGGGCCTGACCGGCGGCAGCGCCCGCGCCCTGGTGGTGAACTCCGGCAACTCCAACGCCTTCACCGGTGCCGCCGGCGAATCGCTGGTGTCCGAAACGGTGGCCACCGCCGCCCAGCTGGTAGGCTGCAAGCCGGAAGAGGTCTTCGTCGCCTCCACCGGGGTCATCGGCCAGCCCCTGCCGGCCGACATGATCGCCCAACACCTGGGCGCCGCCTGGGCCAAGCTGGACGCCGGCAACTGGGACGCGGCCGCCCGCGCCATCATGACCACCGACACCTTCCCCAAGGGGGCGGTGGCCACCTGCGTCATCGACGGCAAGACCGTGACCCTGAACGGCTTCGCCAAGGGCAGCGGCATGATCGCCCCCGACATGGCGACCATGCTGGGCTTCCTGTTCACCGACGCCGCCATCGCCGCGCCGGTGCTGCAGAAGCTGCTGTCGCGCGCCACCGACCGCAGCTTCAACTGCGTGACGGTGGACGGCGACACCTCCACCAGCGACACGGTGATCCTGGTGGCCACCGGCCAGGCCGGTAACGCCCCCATCACCGACGCGACCGATCCGCGCCTGCGGCCCTTCGCCAAGGCGCTGGACGCCGTCTGCCTGGACCTGGCCCAGCAGATCGTGCGCGATGGTGAGGGTGCCACCAAGTTCGTGACCCTGACCGTGACCGGTGCGGCCAGCAACCAGGCGGCCAAGCGCATCGCCCTGACCGTCGCCAACTCCCCCCTGGTGAAAACCGCCGTGGCCGGTGAGGACGCCAACTGGGGCCGCATCGTCGCCGCCGTGGGCCGCGCCGGCGAGAAGGCCGACCGCGACAAGCTGGTCATCAGCATCGGCGGCGTGCAGATCTGCGCCAACGGGATGGAGGTCCCGGGTTATGACGAGGCGCCGGTGGCGGCCCACATGAAGGGGCAGGAGATCGACATCCAGATCGACCTGGGCCTGGGCCGGGGCAAGGCCACCGTGTGGACCTGCGACCTGACCCACGGCTACATCGATATTAATGGAAGCTACCGGAGTTAAGGGTTCCCTCAGGCGGCGGGCGCGGGCATCCGCCCGCTTGCCTTGTCCTCGATTTTCGGTCCACTGCGTTCCCCGAAAATCTCCGGCGGCCGCGGTCGCGGCCTACAGCGGCATGAACGGTCATGCCGCTGCCAGAGACCTAGGAGCGATTGATGGCGGATGAGATGACCCCTTGCTGGGACGGCCAACCGGAACCGGTGGAGCCGGTACGCACGGTGCTGGTGGCCGCCGTGGCGCTGATCGATGCCGACGGGCGGGTGCTGCTGGCGCAGCGCCCGCCGGGCAAGTCCCTGGCGGGCCTCTGGGAGTTCCCCGGCGGCAAGGTCGATCCCGGCGAGACGCCGGAGGTGGCGCTTGTTCGGGAACTGCGGGAGGAGCTGGGCATAGACACGCGCACCAGCTGCCTGGCGCCCTTCACCTTCGCCAGCCACCGGTATGAGTCCTTCCACCTATTGATGCCGCTGTACGTCTGCCGCGTCTGGCAGGGCACGCCTCAACCCCTGGAAGGGCAGGTGTTGGCCTGGGCGCGGGTGGACCAGCTGAACGACTATCCCATGCCCCCGGCGGATGTGCCGCTGGTGGCCATGCTGCGCGATCTGCTGTAGCCCCACTCACATCGGCCAGGGCGCGACCTCACCCACACGAACAGGTCGGCACCAGAGAATTAATTTTTAAGCGGATTGATCTCTTCCGTGCCCAATGCGTCGGCCAGGCGCAGCTTGGCGCTGCCACGGCGCAGGGGTTTCTGCTGGCTTTCGTCGGGGGCCCAGCCGGCCAGGTACAGCACCTGGAAGCTAGCCTCGATGCCGCCCTCGCCATCGGGGTACAGGTCCTGATAGCGCTCCGCGGCCCGGGTGAACAGGTCGCTGGGGCTCACGCCCTTGCGGCTGTCCAGCACGGCGTTGGTCTCGCCCATGCCCCGCAGGTCCTGGATCAGGCGGAAGGCGTGGGGGTAGCTGACGGTCAGCATGTCGCTGTCCACCACCGGCAGGGCGAAGCCGGCGCGCTGCAGCAGGCCGCCGGCGTCGCGCACCTCGGCCATGGGGCTGATGCGGGGCGACAGGCCGCCCATCAGGTCCATCTCTGCTTCCATCAGGCTGCGGCGCAGCTCGAACAGCGTCTCGCCACCCAGGATGGCACCCAGGAACAGGCCGTCGGGCTTCAAGGCGCGGCGTACCTGGATCAGGGCGCCAGGCAGATCGTTGACCCAATGCAGGCTGAGGGCGCTGACCACCAGGTCGAAGCTGCCCTCGGCGAAGGGCAGGAACTCCTCATCCGCCGCCACCGTGGGCAGGCCAGGCATGCGCTTGGCCGCCTCGGCCGCGAAGCGGGGGGACAGGTCCGTCGCCACCACCTGGGCGATGCTGGGCACGGCCGCAAGGGCCTGCGCCACCTCTCCGCCATGGCAGCCCAGGTCCAGGGCCACGCGGAAGTCGCGCTTGATGTCGGCCAGGCGTTCCACCAGGCGGCCAACCACCTCGGCCTTCAGGAAATCGAAGCCGGTCCACCCGGCGGCGGCCCGGTCGCGATGGGCCCGCACGCGGCGGCGGTTGAAGACGGTCATGCTGTCGGCGTCGCTCATGGGGCCGGTATAGGCCCTTCGTTGGCCGGAGCAACAGGAATTTACGGGGTACGCGCGGCTTTGCGCTATCATGGCGCGTGCTTCTTGGAGGACATGCGCGTATGGGCGATTGGGGGCGGGCGATGGGGGCCAGGGTGCGCGACACCGGCGTGCGCCTGCTCGACCTGGTGCTGCCGCCGCGCTGCCTGGGCTGTGGCGAGGCGGTGGCCGCTGCCGGCACGCTGTGCGGCACCTGCTGGCGGGGCGTCAGCTTCATCACGGCGCCGCAATGCGCCGCTTGCGGCCGGCCCTTTCCCCACGACATGGGCGCCGACGCCCTGTGCGCCATCTGTGTCGCCGCGCCCCTATCCTTCGGCCGGCTGCGCGCCGCCGTGCTGTACGACGATGCCAGCCGCCCCCTGATCCTGGGCTTCAAGCATGGCGACCGGACGGAGGCCGTCCCCCTGTTCGCCGGCTGGATGGCGCGCGCCGGGGGAGAGCTGCTGGCCGGGGCCGACCTCGTGGCGCCGGTGCCGCTGCACCGCTGGCGCCTGTTCGCCCGGCGCTACAACCAGGCGGCCCTGCTGGCCGCGCGGCTGGGGACCCTCAGCGGGGTGAAGGCGGCGCCTGACCTGCTGGTCCGCCGCCGCCGCACGCCCAGCCAGGGCAGCCTGTCGCGGGAGGGGCGGGCGCGCAACGTGGCCGGCGCCTTCGCCCTGCGTCCCGGCCGCTCGGTCAAGGGGCTGCGCGTCGTGCTGGTGGACGACGTCTACACCACCGGCGCCACGGTGGCGGAATGCGCCCGCGTGCTGTTGCGGGCGGGGGCGGCGGGGGTGGAGGTGCTGGCCCTGGCCCGGGTGCTGAAGGATGAGGTTATTTAGAAACACTCTAAACTCAGGGCTGGGTTGCGCACCCACCCTTGGCGCTACGCCGCCGATGCGCCAATATTTCAGGTAAATCATTTCCTCAGGAGTTTGGGCCCATGCCCCGCGTTGAAATCTACACCAGCCCCTACTGCCCCTATTGCCACCGCGCCAAGCGCCTGCTGGACAGCAAGGGCGTGCAGTATGAGGAGATCGACGTCATCGCCAACCCGTCGCGCAAGCCCGAGATGATCCAGCGCGCCGACGGCCGCACCACGGTGCCGCAGATTTTCGTGGATGGTGAGGGCCTGGGCGGCAGTGACGACATCCACGCCCTGGACCGCGCCGGCAAGCTGAACGCCAAGCTGGGCCTGGACCAGCTGGCCTCCGGCACCGCCTGAGCATGACGGCCGCCCCTTTCTCGGGTGTCCTGCGCGCGGCGGTCCTGCAGATGACCGCCGGGCCGGAGATCGCGGCCAACATGGACGCGGCGGCCCGGCTGCTGCGCCAGGCCAAGGATCAGGGGGCGGCGTTCGCCACCCTGCCGGAGAACGTGGCCCGCATGGTCCAGGGCCGCGAGCGGGTGCTGGCCGGCGCCTATGAGGAAGAGGCGCATCCGGCCCTTAGCCGCTTCCGCGAGCTGGCGGCCGAGACTGGGCTGTGGCTCATGACCGGCACCCTGGCCTGCCTGACCGAGGATGGCCGGGCGGCCAACCGCTGCTTCGTCATCGATCCGGCGGGCCGCGTGCTGGCCCGCTATGACAAGCTGCATATGTTCGATGTGGAACTGGCGAATGGTGAGCGCTATCGCGAAAGCGCCACCTTCCGCCCCGGCGACGTCGCGCGTGTGGTCGACACCCCCTGGGGCGGGCTGGGCCTCACCGTCTGCTATGACGTGCGCTTCCCCCAGCTGTTCCGCGCCCTGGCCAAGGCCGGCGCCCGTATCATCACGGTACCCTCGGCCTTCACCGTCCCCACCGGCCGCGCCCATTGGCATGTTCTGCTGCGCGCCCGCGCCATCGAGACGGGCTGCTGGGTCCTGGCCCCCGCCCAGGTGGGCATCCACGACGGCGGCCGCGCGACCTATGGCCACGCCCTGATCGTCAGCCCCTGGGGTGAGATCGTGGCCGACGCCGGCGGCGAGACGCCGGGCGTGCTGGTGGCCGATTTGGACCTATCCAAGGTGGATGAGGCGCGGAGCATGGTGCCCAGCCTGCTGCACGACCGAGCGTTCGAGGGACCGTGAAGAAATTCACGGCTTGCCGATGAGGGCCGAGGCCTTCCGGCGAACCTCTGCTAGCTCCGCTTCGTCGATCTTGCCTTTGAACTCAGCCTGTCGGGCCTGCCAGTCCAGGCTTTTCACCTGGTCGGCCAAGACTGCCTGCTTCTTGTCTGGACCGATCAGCACTTCGAAGGGATAACCCTTGATCTGTGTCGTCATCGGGCAACATAGCATCAAGCCGGCGCGTCGATTGTAGGCTGCTGGGCTTAAGACCACGGCCGGCCGGTGTCCGGCCTGCTCATGCCCCGCTTGCGGGTTGAATTGCAGCCACACGACATCCCCGGCATCCGGGATGTAGCCCATTACGGGATTTCCTTGCCGACCGACGGTCCGTAATCGACTTCGACGTGGCGATTTTCCGGGGTTATGCCGGCAATCAAATCCGCCAGGTCGTAGTCGTCCTTGCGCACCGGCTCGATCACGATGCGGTTGCCCTCTTCCCGAATATCGACTGTGGCGTCGACCTCCAGTCCAACCGCTTCCATGATCGCCACGGGAATGCGGACTGAGGCGCTGTTTCCCCATTTCCTTACGGTCACGCGCATGCCCGGCCCTTTCGCGATGTCGAGACAATGTCGATACGTTAGCGGAGGCGGGGGCGTTGTCAATGTCACAGGACCTGAGGCGTGGATAGGGGCCAACGAAAAAGGCGACACCCTCGCGAGTGCCGCCCTTTATTCCGTTACCGGAACAGACCTTATTCGGCGACCTTCAGCACGCCGCGGCGGATCTGGTCGCGCTCCATGCTGACGAACAGGGCGCGGAAGTTGCCTTCGCCGAAGCCCTCGTCGCCCTTGCGCTGAATGATCTCGAAGAAGATCGGGCCGATGGCCGTCTCGGTGAAAATCTGCAGCAGGTAACGGTTGTCCTTGCCGTCCAGCAGGATGCCGCGGCTCTTCAGTTCTTCGACGGGCTGGCCGTGGCCGGGCAGGCGCTCTTCCAGCATCTCGTAGTAGGTGTCGGGCGGCGGCGTCATGAACTTCACGCCGGCGGCCTTCAGCTTGTCCCAGGTGGCGATGATATCATCGGTCAGCAGGGCGATGTGCTGGATGCCCTCGCCCTTGTAGGCCTCGATGAACTCCTGGATCTGGTCCAGCTTGTCGGCACCCTGCTCGGACTTCGACTCGTTGATCGGGATACGGATCTTGCCGCAAGGGGCGGTCAGGGCCCGGCTGGTCAGGCCGGTGTACTCACCCGTGATGTCGAAGTAGCGGATCTGGCGGAAGCCGAAGATCTTCCCATAGAACTCCGAGATCGGGTCCATGCGGCCCTTGCGGACGTTGTGGGTCAGGTGGTCGATCAGCTTCAGGCCGGCGCCCACCGGGTTCTGGTCCGCACCCTCGATGGGCACGAAGTCGATGTCGTAGATGCTGGGACTGTTGTACCGGTCCACGAGGTACAGCAGGCTGCCGCCGATGCCTTCGATGGCCGGGATGTTCAGCTCCATGGGGCCGACCGTGCCCTTCACTTCCTTGGCGCCCTGGGCCACGGCGTGCTTCAGGGCTTGCGCCGCGTCCTTCACGCGGAAGGCCATGGCGCAGGCGCTGGGGCCGTGCTCACGGGCGAAGCGCTGGGCCAGGCTGTCCGGCTCGGCGTTCACGATGAAGTTGATGTCGCCCTGGCGGTACAGCACCACGTTCTTGGAGCGGTGGCGGGCCACCTTGGTGAAGCCCATGGCCTCGAACAGGCGGCCCAGGGCCTCGGTGTCCTCCGCCGTGTATTCCACGAACTCGAAGCCATCGGTGCCCAGCGGGTTCTCCCACAGGTCGCCGCCGGCGACGGCTTCGGCAACGGGGGAGGAGGGGGTGGTCGGGGTGGACGCGGTCGGGGTGGACATGGCGGGTCGCTCTCCCTGTTAGAAGCAACAATCCCCCTGATGATACGCCCGGCGGCCGGGCATTTCCTTGCGAAGTCTGCCGCATTTGTTCAAGATTGAGCAACGTTGTGCTCAAGAAACCCTTAAGGCGGCATCACTATGGGTAAATCCAGTCTGGACGCGGCAGATCTGCGCATCCTGGATACGTTGCAGCGCAACGGTCGCCTGTCCAATGTCGACCTGGCGGAGGCTGTGGGCCTGTCGCCTTCACCCTGCCTGCGCCGGGTGAAGGACCTGGAGGACCAGGGCTACATCCAGGGCTATGCCGCCCTGCTGGACCGGCGCCTGCTGGGCCTGGGGGTCGTCGCCTTCGTCGAGGTCAAGATCGATCAGAACGCGGAGGGCGACGCCGTGTTCCGCCGCCTGGTCAGCCAAATCCCCGAGGTGGTGTCCTGCTTCGTCATGACCGGCACCATGGACTATCTGGTCCAGGTGGTGGTCAGCAACCTGGAGGCCTTCGCCGAGGTCTCGATGAAAAAGCTGCTGCAGATCCCCGGGGTGAAGGACGTGCGCTCCAGCTTCGTGCTGGACGTGGTCAAGCACTCCACCGCCGTGCCGCTGCCATCGGTCGCCGAACTGGCGCGGGACTGAAATTTCTTCCCGGCACAAGATTGCTAAGCTGGCCGCTCAAACGGCAGGAAGTGGTTTTCGGCGAGGGTCGCCGGGGCATGATCGCAAGAAAATGGTGCTGATCCAGCGATAAAATGGTTTCAGAAACCCAGCCAGGGAGATGAGGCCATGAGCAGCAGCGCGCCGGTCAACACCACGGGCAAGTCCGACACCCCCCTGCGCGGCGACTACAGCGCCATGGCGGCTGACTACACCGTGCCCCAGGGCTGGGAGAAGATCACGGCGGAGGAGCACGCCCGCTGGCGCACGCTGTATGAGCGTCAGTCGGCCCTGCTGCCCCGCTACGCCGCGCCTGAGTTCATGGAAAGCCTGGCGCGGCTGGATGCCCGCGACGGGGTGCCCCATTTCGATCGCGCCAGCGAGGTGCTGCACAAGGCCACGGGTTGGACCCTGGTGGCCGTGCCCGGCCTGCTGCCCAACGACGTCTTCTTCAACCATCTGGCCGAAAAGCGATTTCCGGTAACCAACTGGATCCGCCGGGCGGATGAGATGGATTATTTGGTGGAACCGGACGTGTTCCACGACTTCTTCGGCCATGTGCCCCTGCTGATGCATCCGGTCTTCGCCGACTATCTGCAGGCCTACGGCAGGAAGGGGGCCGAGGCCGAAGCCCACGGCGGGCTGGAGCGTCTGGCCCGTCTCTACTGGTACATGGTGGAATTCGGCCTGATTAACACGCCCCAGGGCCTGCGCGCCTACGGTGCCGGCATGCTGTCCTCGCGCGGCGAGACGCAGTACTGCATCGAAAGCCCCGAGCCCAACCGCGTGGGTTTCAATCTGGAACGGGTGATGCGCACCCGCTATCGCATCGACGACTACCAGGAGACCTACTTCGTCTTGGACAGCTTCGAACAGCTGTTCCAGGCTACGGCGCAGGATTTCGCCCCGCTCTATGCCAAGCTGGCCGTCTTGCCGGATCTGCCGGCCGACCAAATCCAGCCGGGCGACACCGTGTTCACCGCGGGCCGCAAGGCGGCCTAGCGGGAGCCGGGAACCTTAGGGGCTGGGCCGCAGCGTCTGCCCAATCATGGCATAGGCGTCGTCGCTGGCCAGGAAGACGTAGGCGGGTGTGATGCCAGCCCAGTCTTCCTCCTCGCCATCCGCGTCGGGCGGCAGGTGGCCCGGGCACACGCAATTGGCGGTGATGTCGTTGTCGCCGAACTCATGCACTAGGCTGCGGGTGAAGCCCAGCAGGGCGGAGGCTGCGGCGCCATAGGCGGTCATCCCGCGCGCCCCTTCCATGGCGGTGCTGTCCACCGTGGTGACGATGCGGCCATAGCTGCGCGCCCGCATCAGGGGCAAGAGATGGCGCACCATCAGGAAGGTGCCGCCCATATTGGCGGCCATGGTGGCCTCGAACAGCTCCAGCGTCATGCCGTCGAAGGGCTGTTTCAGGCGGAAGCCGGCGTTGTTGACCAGGATGTCGACATGGTCGAAGGCGGCGATGGCCGCCTCCGCCACCGTGTAGGCGCCGGCCGGCTGGGTGATGTCGGCCTGCACGACGATGCCGGTGCGGCCCAGGGCCTGCACCTGGCGGGCGGTTTCAGTGGCCGCCGCCTGTTCATCGGGCAAAAGGTGGTGGAGGACGACGTTGGCGCCCTCCTGCGCCAGCGCGACCGCGACGGCGCGGCCCAGGCCGGACGCCGCCCCCGTCACCACCGCCGTCCGGTTCGCCAAACGCCCCGCCCGCTGCATCGCCGTTCCCCAAAACCCCGAGTTCAGGCCCGGCGGATCAGCTCCGCGGGCGTGGACAGGATGAGGTCGCGGGGGGCCAGCTTCTCCAGAAAGGCGGCGAAGCCACCGTCCTTGCTGCCCCCTGGCTTACCGCCCCCCGGGCCCGCCCCGTCGCCGGCCGCGTCCGCCTGTCCCGCCTCATGGTAGGCATCGAACAGGTCTTCGTACAGGCGCAAATCCTTCAATATTGCAATCTTCTGCTGCAGCGAGGCCTGGCTGACCAGCGCCAGGTGCAGCAGCACCAGGCCGTTGGGTATCCAGTTGGGCTCGCGCATCAGGGGCAGCAGCGCCAGGGTCTGGGCGCCGCTGGCCCCGCCCGACAGCATGCCCCGGCCCAGGCGCAGGGCGCGGCGCTTGCCGCCCGTGGCCGGCGCCGGCTGGTCGTGGCGCGAGGCGACGCCCTTGGCCCGCCCGCTGCGCTCCACCGCCTGCAGCAGTGGCGTGCCGTCCGTGCCCTCACTTCCAGGGCCACCGGCCGGGTGGTAGCGCACGCCGCCCTCCACCCCGATGACCAGGGTCGACAGGGCGATCAGCAGCTGGCGCTCCGGCTCCGCCAGGTCGGCGGGGCTGGCGCCCAGGTCGGCCAGGGCCGCCAGCAGCAGGGGGCTGATCTCACGGCCGGGGCGGGAGATGCCCACGGTCACGGTCTTCGCCTGGTGGCGAATGGTGTCGATGGGGCGCGACGTCTCCTCGAACACCAGGCGCAGCAGGTCCTGGCCCCGTGTGATGACGGCCGTCCGCTCCGGCTTGCCGCCCGGCGTGTCCAGCATGGGCAGGGCGGAGGTCAGCTTGGCCAGGCGGGCGGCATAGCTGGCGGGCAATGCGGCGTCCAGCTGCCCGTCGGCGATGCGGTCGATGATGGTGGCGAGGCTGGTGGCCACCGGCGTAACCGGCCGCTCCGGATCGGCCAGTGCCTGGTCCAACACCGCCGACACCTCGCGGAAGGGGCGGGATTCGGCGTCGATGGCCAGGGCGGCGTGGAAACCCCACAGGTGGCCCGCCACCGTGGCCATGATGAAGTCCAGGCCGGCGCCGGCGGAGGGCAGGTGCACCACCGCCTCGGCGTAGGGCGCAAAGCAGGTCTCGCCCTTGGCGGCGAAGACGATGGGCTTGCCGTTGTGCGCCTTGAAGATGGCCACTTCCTTGGCGGTGTCCTGGGCCAGCAAGGGGGCCAGGTCGTTGGCCACCACCAGGGTCAGCGGCTCGGTCGACAGGTCGATGTGCTTCTTGTCCTCGGTGTAGTCGACCGGGATGGACTTGTAGCAAAGCTCCGACAGCTTGATGCGGATCTCTTCGGCCGCAACCTTGTTGGCGCCGTTGCCCACCACCGCCCAATAGCGGTTGCGGGGGGCGTAGGCCCGGGCGCAGGCGGCGATGGCTCCCTCGTCGTCCAGCACCTCCTGGATGCGCTGGGGCAGGGCCTCCAGCGCCACCATCTCGTCATGGATCTGCTGGGCCGGCAGGGTGCCCAGCGCGTCGGCCAGGCACAGGGCGGTCAGTTTGCCCGCCGCCACCTGGCTATAGAAGGCCTTGGTGGAGGCCACGGCCATCTCGATGTCGCGGCCGTCGCTGGTGAACAGGTGGCTGTCCGACTTGCGCACCAGGGGACTGTTGCGGCGGTTGACGATGGCGTGGATCCAGGCGCCGGCGGCGCGGGCGAGGTCCACCGTGCGGTTGGTGTCGGTGGTGGTGCCGCTCTGGCTGATGGCGATGACCAGGGCGTCGTCCAGGCTCTTGCCGTCCAGGTTGGTGGACAGTTCAGAGGCCTTGGCGCTGGTCACCGTCACCGGCGCCTTGTCCAGCGCTAGGCGGATCAGGTGCTCGATACCCATGGCGGCGATGGCGGCGGTGCCCTGGCCCGTCACCAGGATGCGGCGGATGGGCGGCTTGGCCGGATCGGCCAGGCGGGCGCGCAGGCCGGCCCACGGCCCCGTGTCGGTGCCCCCCGCGAGGCTGAGGTCGAAGCTGACGCGGCGGTCCTGGCGGCGGTAGCGGCCCGCCAGGGTCTTGCGCACGCTGGCCGGGGCCTCATGCACCTCCTTCTCGAAGAAGTGGTCATGGCGGCCGCGGAAAATGTCGCGGGAGAAGATCTCGATGGCGTCGGCCTTCAGGCTGGCCGGGGCGCCGTCGTCGACCGTGCGGGCCGACAGCGCCGGCTCACCCGCCGCCGTCGACAGGACGACGGCCAGGCCGCCGCGCTCCACCTGCGCCAGCGGAATGGACCGGCGGGCGCGCGGCGCCAGGCCGTAGTTCTCCGACGCGACGATCAGGCCGTCGTTCACCTCGGCCACAAACAGGCTCTGCCCGCTGCCCTTCTGGCCCAGCTGCAGGCGCTCCGGATCGGCCGGGTGCTGCAGGATGATGGCCATGGACCCGTCCAGGCGCCGGATGGTGGCCAGGAAGCGGTCGGCGTTGCCGCCCCCATTGCCGGTTTCGCCTTCCAGGCGGAACAGCACCGGGATGACCTTGGTGTCGGTCGTGGTGTCGGTGGGCAGGGCATGGCCGGCGCCCTCGATGGCGCTCTCGGTCAGGGCCCGGTAATTGTCGATGTCGCCATTCAGGGCCACCATGGCGTCGGCATCGGCGTCCAGCGCCGTGGCGGCCTTGCCGGCGCCCGCCTCGTTCAGCAGCCGGGCGTTCAGCGGATGGCAATTGGGCAGGCTGATGGCGCCGTGCGAGGCCCAGCGGGTGTGGGCGATGGCGCTGAAGCCGTCGGCGTGGCGGGCCACCGCCCACAACACGGCGTCGGCGCGCATGCGGGCGCGCAGGAAGGCGCCGTTATCGCCCAGGCGGCCGATCAGGGTGGCCACTTTGTAAGTGAAGCGCACGGTGGTGCGGCCGTCGGGCAGGACGTGCAGCGCCAGGCCCTCGTGCCGGTCGCCCACGGCCAGCCGCTCCGCGGCGCCGGCGCGCAGGGCCGCCGGCAGGTCGTCCAGGGTGTAGCGATGGTCGATGGTGATCTGCAGGGCGATGCCGGCGCTGTCGCGCCCGCGCACCTCCAGCCGGTCCAGATTCTCCAGCACCTGTTCCGCGGCCCAGGCCACGGCGTGCTGCGGCCGGGTGGCGGCGGCACCGTCCGGCAGCAGGGCCAGGGTGCGGCCGATGTTGCCCAGCACCTCGGTCCGCAGCTGCCAGGCATAGTCGCGCAGCCGTTCGGCCGTGCGCTCCACCGCCACGTCGCGGGCAGCCTCGCCGGACCGGAGCATCGTCTCCAACGCGTCGATGCGATCGGCCACCGCAGTCAGCAGGGCGGTGGCGGCCGTGTCGGCCACGGCGGCCATGTGGGTGGGGAAGGCCATCAGGTCGGTGAAATGCGCCACCAGCCCGTCCAGGGCGGCATCGATGGCGGCGGGGTCGCTCGCCTGGGCCAGCCGGTCGGCCACGGCCTTCAGCCAGGATAAGTCCGCCGTGCGGGTCCAGTTGCGATTACCCAGGAAACCGGCGATGCCGCACATCGTTCACCTCACTCAAGCAAGATCGCAGTCATAGTCCAGGCCGGGGCCGGGGTGGAAGGCCGAAAACGTAACGTTACACTGGGCCGGCCTCAGGGATGTCCCGGGGGGCGGCCTTGCCCTTCCGGCGGATGGCCTCTTGCCGGGCGCGCGGCTATGGTGCCCGCTTCCCGCCAACCCATCCCGGAACCATCGCCCATGACCGTGACCCTCTGGCACAACCCCAAATGCTCCACCTCGCGCCGGGTGCTGGCCGACCTGCAGGCCGGCGGACATGAGGTCCAGGTGGTGGAATACTTGAAGACCCCACCCGACCGCGCCGCCTTGGTCGACATGCTGGCCGCCCTGAAGGCCCGCCCGGCCGACATCCTGCGCCGCCGCGGCAACGACGATTTGCTGGCGAACGAGCCCGCCGGCGGTTATGGCGACGAGGCCCTGCTGGACCTCATGGTGGAACACTCCATCCTGATCGAGCGCCCCATCGCCCGGACCGCCAAAGGCGCCGTGCTGTGCCGCCCGGTCGAACGACTGGCTGAAGTCCTTTGATTTCCCCCATCTGCCAGGGAATTGGGGCGGAAGCGGGGCGGCTTGGACGGCGTCGCTTCCGTCTCAGCGTGGGGCGGCGGCCAGCGGCACCGTGAAGCTGACGGTGGTGCCCACGCCCGGCTGGCTGTCGATGGCCAGCACGCCGCCGTGGCGGGCCACCAGGTCGCGCACCAGGGTCAGGCCCAGGCCGGTGCCGACCTCCCCCAGGGTGCCGGGGCGGCTGTCCTGCGCCTCGCGGCGGTACAGCTGGTCCAGCTGTTCGGGATCCATGCCGATACCCCGGTCGGACACTGCGATCTCCAGCCGGTCGCCCAGCGCGCGCGAGGTCACCTGGACGCCCTGGTTGGGGTGGCTGAACTTGATGGCGTTGGCCAGCAGGTTGCGCAGGATGGCCAGCACCATGGTGCGGTCGGCCAGGATGTGGCGGTCGCCCGAGGCGTCGAGGATGCGGATGCCCTTGGCATCGGCGGTGGGGCCCAAGTCATGAATGGCGGCCGCCACCACCTCGCCCAGCGGCATGACCGACGGGCTGAAGGGCGTGCCCGACATCTGCACCCGCGACCAGTTCAGCAGGTTGTCCAGCAGGGTGTGGGCGGTGACCGCGCTCTGGTGCACCGACGCGGCGAAGTCGGCTACGTCGGCCGGCGCCATGCGGGTACCATAGTCCGCTAGTTCCTTGGTCATGCCCAGCAGCACGTTGAACGGCCCGCGCAGATCGTGGGAGATCAGCGAGAAGAAGCGCGTCTTCTCCCGGTTCAGGAAGTCCAGCTCATCATGGGCGGCGCGCAGCTCGGCCAGGGCCTGTTCCGTGGCCGCCCGCGCCTCCCGCTCCGCTGCGGCGGAGCGTTCCTGAGAGCGCACCATGCGCCGCACCACCATGTTGAACAGCAGCACCACCGCCAGCAACACGCTGGAAAATCCCGCCATGGACCCGGCGGTATGCACGACCAGCGACCAGGTGAGGGCGGCGCGCGGCGCCACGTGCACCAGGCGCCAGGGGGCGTTGGCCAGGGGGCGGGTGGTGATGAGATAGCCCGCGTGCTCGGCCGTGGCGGCTGTCTTGCCCATTACCGCCGCCAGACCGACGGGGGTGGGGCGGCCCTGCTGGAACAGGTCGGCGGGCGGGGTGCCGGTGGCCGACAGCAGGCGGTCGTCCGATCCCAGCAGCAGCACGGCACCGCCGGCGGCGGTATTGGCCGTGGGCAGGGCCAGCACGGCGGGATCCAGGTCGAAGGCCACCACGCCCAGGAAACGGCCCTGGTCATCGATGGGGGCGGCGACGGTGGGCGGCGGCTGGGCCGGCGCCTCATCCCGCGCCGCTCCCTGCGGCGGCGGGGCGGGCGTCTCGGTCCACAGCACGCGGCCGGTGGGGTTGGCGGCCAGGGTGGACAGGCGATAGGCGCTGCGCTCGAAAATGCCCGCCATCAGCCCGTGGGCATTGTCGGCGGCCCGCCAGGGCGCCACCGCCACCAGGCCGGAGGTGGCGATGAAATAGCCGCGCCCCAGGCCTGGCTGGGTGCGCACGTCCAGCGCCAGTTGCTGGGCCAGGGCCACGGCGGTTGCCGCCTCGGCCCGCCAATGGGCGCGGTCGGGGCGCGACAAGCCCTCATGCCGAGCCAGGCCCCGGTCCGGCAGTGCCAGCAGGGCGGCGGGTACGGGGCCGTCCAGCGGATTGGCGTCGGCCGGGCCGACGCGATCCAGCATCGGCACCTCATCCGCGCCGGCCTGGGCCACCCCGTCCAGGAAGGCGTTCAGTTGCGGGGTGTCGGCAGGCGGGGCCAGCAGCGCCCGCCGGGTCCACTCCCGCAGGCGCTCCACCCGGCCGGAGATGGCGGCCAGCGTGCCGTCCAGGGCGATGGCCTGGGTATCCATGGCTTGGCGGATTTCGGCACGGCGGGCATTCAGGCCCCGGGTAAATTCGGCGTGGACGAACACCAGGGACAGCACGATGCCGGCGGCCAGCGAGATATTGATCAGGCGGCCCGGCCCGATGGATTTCATCCACTCCGCCAGCCGTCTCATAACCCGCCGTCCCGCCATGCCGTGCCCAAGGGCGCCCCGCTGCCTTGTTCGTCCCGCCCGGTGGGCCCCGCCCGTCCCGGCATTGCCCGGAAGAGGGCGGGCCCATCCTTCCGCGACGCTTATCATGGGGGCGCGGGCCTGGCAATTGATGGCCGGCTGCGCGCCAGAAACGGAACGGGCCGGGACCGGAACGGGGCGGTTTGCGCGTGACAAGGTGGAGCCGGTTGACGGTTCGCGCGTGCCCGGCGTCATCAGGACACGCAAGGCGTGCCTTTCCAGCTTGGATAGGGCATGGTTGCGCCAGCCACGGGTTAGCGGACGGATGATGGGTGTACGGAGACAGGGCGCGGGACGTGACGGGATGGGCTGCCGCCTACGGGCGGTGCTGGCCGTCCTGCTGTTCCTTGCGTTCGTGCCAATGGCGCCCGTGGCGGCCCGCGCGGATGCGGTTACGGCGAACACGGTGACGGTGGATGGCCCGGACCTGTCCCTTGGCGGCCATCTGGAGTTGCTGGAGGACAAGGGGCGGGATCTGACCCTGGCCGACGTCATGTCGGGCCCGGCGGCCTCCCGCTTCACCCCGGCCACGCGCGATACGCCCGGCTTTGCCCGCACCCATTCCGCCTATTGGGCGCGCATCACTCTGGACAACCCGACCGACGGCACCATCGACCGGCTGCTGGTCTTCGCCTATCCCTATTACCGCAGCCTGGATCTCTACGTGTTCGCCGGCGATGGACAGATCCCAGTCGCGCAACGGCACGTGGCCGAGGGCGCTGCGGCGCGGGGTACCGACATTCCCCATCGCTACCCTGTTTTCACCTTGGCCCTGCCGCCGGGGCGCACGGTGCTGTACATGCGGGTGGAGCACTACTTCGCCTCCTTCGCGCTCTACCTGCGCAGCAGCGACGCCCAGGCCCAGGTGGACCGCCGCGACATCCTGCTGCACGGCCTGACCTTCGGCGTCCTCATCATCGCCGCCGCCTATCAGTTCGCCCTGGTGGTGATGGCGGGGGTGGAGGTGGGGGTGACCCTGCTGTTCTACGCCCTGATCACCCTGGCCTACATCTACGGCCAGCTGGGCTATCCCTGGGAACACCTGCCGGCCGACCTGGCCAGCCATTATTACCGCGAGGTGGTTGGCACCCTGCCCGTGGCCGTGGGCCAGATCTTCGCCGTGCAGTTTCTGGACCTGAGGCGGCGGCAGCCCTGGATCGCCCGGCTGCTGCTGCTGTCCACCGGCCTGCTGGTCCTGGACACGCCTCTGCATTACCTGGATCCGGCGCGGGGCTCGGGCATCGCGCAGGCGCTGGCGCTGCTGGGCTCGGCCCTGACGCTGACGGCGGCGGTGCGCGACCTGCGGCGTTCGGTCAACGCCCGCTTTTTCCTGCTCGGCTTTCTGCCCATCGTGGGGGTGGCGGTCGTGTGGTCGCTGCGGGCCAGCGGCGTCCTGCCGGCCGCCATCTGGACCGAGGCGGCGCTGTACGCCCCCAACGCCATCGGCCTGGTGCTGCTGACCTTCGGCGTCGCCTACCGCATCGGCAAGGAGCGGGAGGAGCGCGAGCGCGCGCTGGAGGCCAGCGAGGCCGCCCTGCGCCGCGCCAATGACGAGCTGGAGGACCGCGTGCGCACCCGCACGGCGGAACTGACCGACAGCCTGGAAAAGCTGAAGCGGTCGCAGGACGCGCTGGTGCAGGCGGAAAAGCTGGCCTCGCTGGGCCAGCTGGTGGCCGGCGTGGCGCATGAGATCAACACCCCCATCGGCGTCACCTTGACCACCGCCTCCCACGTTTCCGAGCGGGTCACCGCCATCGATCACCTGGTGCGCGACGGCCGCCTGCGCCGCAGCGACCTGACCGACTTCATGGGCGAGTTGGCGGAATCCTCCCGCCTCATGCTGTCCAACATCGGCCGCGCCGCCAGCCTGATCCAGAGCTTCAAGCAGGTGTCAGCCGACCAGAGTTCGGAGGAGCGGCGGCGGGTGGAGCTATGCGCCTACATGGAGGAGGTGCTGTCCAGCCTGGGCCCCAACCTGCGCCGCAGCGGGCACACGGCGGAGGTCGTCTGCCATGGCCCGGTGGAGCTGGAGACCTACCCCGGCCTGTTGGCCCAGGTGCTGACCAACTTCGTCTCCAACTCCATTCTCCACGCTTATGAGCCGGGCGTGCGCGGGCGCATCACCATCACCGCCCGCCGCCTGCCATCGGGGGAGGGACCGGGGGCCCAGGGTGATGGGCACGCCGGCGGGGCGGAGGTGGTGTACCAGGACGATGGCCGGGGCATCCCAGCGGCCATCCTGCCGCGCATCTTCGATCCCTTCTTCACCACGCGGCGCGGGGCGGGCGGCACGGGCCTGGGCCTCAACATCGTCTACAACCTGGTGACCCACCGCCTGAAGGGCACGGTCACGGCGGCCAGCGAGGCCGGGGCCGGCACCCGCTTCACCCTGGTCCTGCCCGACCTGCGGGGCCGCGACCTGGAGATTGACGACCTGGCCGCCCGCGGCGATGCCCGCGGCGATGAAAGGGCGGCGGACGCTGGGGGCCGACCCCATACACCGGATACCCTGGTGGCGACGGGGTTCGCGCGCTAAGCTGGGGCGTCTGATCCTTACAGGGACATCGCCCCCATGCGCATGAAGAAGGAGGTCAACCACGGCGCCCTGCTGCGTGAGCTGGCGGGATCGCTGTCGTCCACGGTGACCTCTTTCGAGCAGATGTCCGGCCGCCCCGCCCAGTCCTTCCCGGACTACAAGAAGGCGCGCGCCGTCTATCACGAAATCCAGGCCATGATCTTCACCATCGGCGACAAGGCCGAGAGCCGTCCCAACAACGCGCCGCGTGAACTGAAGTCCTGGCTCATCCGCATGCGCCTGCGGTCCATCGCCGCCTTCACCCGCGTCAGCCTGGCCTTCTTCCGCAATCCGCCACAGCTGCTGGTCCACGCGCTGGGCGCCTACGAGATCCTGCAGCATGAGCGCGAGGCCTTCACCAAGGTGCTGGCCGACTACGACATGATGCTGTTCGAGGCCGGCATCGACGACAAGACGGCGGACGAACTGGACCGTGTGCGCGTGAACATGGAAGAGGTGGTGGAGCGGCTGGAGAACCTGCTGAAGACGGCGCCGCCGCAACTGACCGTCTTTTAAAACGACGTTTTATTGGGCAAGCAAAAGACACCGGGGGAAGGCCAAGGGGAAGCGATTGCCGCGACCAGCTGTTGTCGCGGCCGCATCGGTCAAAAAATTTCATGAGGAGAGGCGGACGAAACCCCGCCTTAAGCCTTGATCTCACCTGGCAATTGCTTTCTTGTCGCACCTAACGGCCGTGCTGTGGCCGCGGGTCCCTGGGGCATCGGGAATGGGGGCCCGGCAACACGCCTCGTCACAAGAGGCTAAGGGAGATGTGCCCATGGAACATGTGAAAAAGCCCTGGTACTCGGTCCTCTACTTCCAAGTCATCATCGCCATCATCCTGGGCATCATCGTCGGCTATATCTGGCCAAGCTTCGGCGCCTCGCTGAAGCCGCTGGGCGACGGCTTCATCAAGCTGGTCAAGATGATGATCGCGCCGGTCATCTTCTGCACCGTGGTCAGCGGCATCTCCGCCATGACCGACATGAAGAAGGTCGGCCGCGTGGGCGGCAAGGCCCTGATCTATTTCGAGGTCATCTCCACCTTCGCGCTGGTCATCGGCCTGCTGGTGGGCGAGGTGGTGCGGCCGGGCAACGGCATGAACGTCGATCCCCACACCCTGGACGCCAAGGCGGTGTCGACCTACGTCGACAAGGCCGCCAAGGACACCGTGGCCGACCACATCCTGGGCATCATTCCCGACACCTATCTGGGCGCGCTGGGCGGCGGCGATTTGCTGCAGGTCCTGCTGATCGCCATCCTGACCGGTTTCGCCATCGCCCACCTGGGTGATTATGGCAAGCCGGCCACGGTGGTCATCGAGCGCATGTCGAAGATTTTCTTCCGCATCATCCACATGGTGGTGCGTCTGGCCCCCATCGGTGCTTTCGGCGCCATGGCGTTCACCATCGGCAAGTACGGTGTCGCCGCCCTGATCAATCTAGGCATGCTGATCGGCAGCTTCTACCTGACCAGCCTGCTGTTCGTGCTGGTGGTGCTGGGCATCGTCGGTTGGATCTGCGGCTTCTCCATCCTGCGCTTCATCAACTACATCAAGGCCGAGCTGCTGATCGTCCTGGGCACCTCCTCGTCCGAGACGGTGCTGCCCCAGATGATGGAGAAGATGGAACGCCTGGGCTGCGCCCGCCCCGTGGTGGGCCTGGTGATCCCGTCGGGCTACAGCTTCAACCTGGACGGCACCAACATCTACATGACCCTGGCCACGCTGTTCCTGGCCCAGGCGACCAACACCCACCTGACCTTCGGGCATCTGGTCACCATCCTGCTGGTGGCCATGCTGACGTCCAAGGGTGCCAGCGGCGTCACCGGCGCTGGCTTCATCACCCTGGCGGCCACACTGGCCGTGGTGCCCGACATTCCCATCGCCTCGCTGACCCTGCTCATCGGCATCGACCGCTTCATGAGCGAATGCCGCGCCCTGACCAACCTGGTGGGCAATGGCGTGGCCACCATCGCCGTCAGCAAGTGGGAAAAGGAACTGGATACCGAGGTCCTGCATCGGGAACTGGCGAACGGACCCAGCGCCGCCTGAGCATTTCGGCCGGCCGATAGCAAGACAGCATGCCATGAAACGCGACAGGCCCCGGATCGACCGATCCGGGGCCTGTTCGCGTATCGGGGACGCCTTAATTGCGCACGCAGCTTTCCGTGCCGGTGTTGCCGCCCTTGTAGGCGTCTTCGTAATAGAACTTGTCGAAGCGCACCTTGCCGTCCCTGGTGCGGCTCACCTTGGCGATGCCGGTGCCGTAATCCTGGGTGGCCGGGTTCTCGTGCGCGAAGGTGATGGCCAGGGCGTCGCCGTCGGCGGTGGCGACGCCGTGATAGGTGCCGTAGCCCGGCACCTCCATCCTGAAATGATAGCCGGCGCGTTTCCCGTGGGATTGTGCCCTGTCCATCTCCAGCGTCACGGTGGAGGTGTAGGCGCCCTCATGCCCATCCACGCCGGTGCAGGCGTAGGTGCCGCTGAGGTCGCGGCCGGTGAAGGGGGCGGATGCCGTTTGCGCGACGGCTGTGGACGCGACGGCTATGAATAGAGCGGCCAATAATGCCGCTGGGCGTGCCCGCATTTGTCTTGTCCCTCCCCATTCCTGGACACGCGCTTTGTCTCATGTGGTTCTGAAAGAGGGCAACAAAACTATGGTCTAAAGCGCAGCTGCAGCCTCGATCGAAACCCGGGTCGCGGGGTGTTCCAGGAAAATGATCACAGGGCAACGGGCGAAGGCATAAGGACCCAGGGCACCGTTGAAGATGGAAAGGGTTTGGCCAGCCTGCCGAATCTCGTACTCGCCGCGCCCGCATCCGGCGGCAACGGAACGGGCCAGGTAGGGGGTTAGCCCACGGCTCAACATCTTGGCGGCTTCCGGCGCGTCAGAGTGAAGCTGCCTCAGTGTTCCCGCGTCCAAAGGCTGAATGGAGATGTCACGTAACAGCGCAATGGCGGCTGCTCGTGTTTCCGGTGGTACCACCAGGATTTGGGATGCTTCGAGTTTCGGCGCCGTCTCTAGCGCGGCATAAAGCGCGGGGTCATTGGGCGGTTCGGCGATCCATGACCGGTCATCCACCCCAATTAGATGGATAGGCGGTGGCGGCGGCGGAGTCTCGAGAGGTTCTCCTGCCAACGCCGGAATAGCTGACAGGACCGCACCAATCAGGCCTGTGGCCATGATCGCGCGATGCATGGTCACGCCCCGGTTTTCACGCGCCCGCCGTTACGCCCACTGGCGGACGCGGCCGGTGTCGACGTGGACGAAGTTGGACTTGGGATAATAGCCGACGCCGCCCTGCTTCAGTTCCACCGCCACCTGGCGGATACGGGCCAGGGGCTTGCTGGCCAGGTCCAGGTCGATGGCCTTGCCTTCCATGTGCATGCTGTGGCTGGCCACCCCTTCGGAGTTGGCCGCCAGCATGGCGTTGGTCTTGGGGCAGCGATAGCCGCAGATGACCTGGATGGTCTCGTTGGTGTGCAGGCGGTGCTGCATCTGGAACATCAGGTCCAGCAGCTTGGGGTCCATGGCGATGGTCTGGTTGGTCCGCCAGTCGCGCAGGATGGAATTCACGTCGTGCAGGGCGGTCGGCAGATACTTGCCGTCGGCCCAGTAGGTGACCTTCAGCTTCTCGCCGGTGTGCAGGTGGTTGAAGGCCAGGACGCGGCGGTTGTCCGACAGCGGCCGGGTGGCGGCGCGGGCGTTGGACCAGTCGCCATGCATCAGGTTGCCGTGGGCGGCGCTGTGGCCGTGGCTGGCGCCGCTGTGGTGCTTGGTGGCGGCCTTGGCCAGCGCCGGCAGGGGGCTGGCGACACCCCCCACCAGGGCGGCGCCGGTGGCCAGCTTGGCGAAGCCCGCCAGCAGGCTGCGCCGGGTCGGGGCCGGAGCGGAAGAGGCAACCAGGGACGCGTCAGAGGCACTGGGGGCGTCGCAGGCAATAGTAAGCAAACGCGCCGCGGCGTGCCGTTCGTCCATTCCGGTTGTCCCCATCTGTCTTGCCACAGCCCCGCGTCGCCAGCAGAGCAGGGCTGCAGTCTGTGACAACGGGGTGTGAATAAGCAAGCCCCAAATGAGGCAAAAATTTGATGAACGTGTGACCGCTACCGTGCGGCGGCCTGGGCGCCTGCCTTTGCAACCGCTTCCGAAACGGTCACAATTGGGCAAGTGGCCTCCATCCGTCAGCGCGCCGGGTTGGCATTCGCCGGCGCCGGGGTCGCGGCCGGCACCGGCGCCGCGGCTGGTGCCGGTGTAGCACCCGTGCGTGCACCCTGGACCGAAGGCTTTGGAGTCTCAGCCGCTTTCGGCGCGTCGCCCGACGCGGCCGGCACCGTGTTCGGCGCGGCGTTGGGCGCGCTGCCGGGCGTGGGGGCGGCCGCCGGCACCGCGGCGGGCACCACCGGCTTGCGCGGCCGGGGGCCATTCAGGGCGGCCAGCACGCGGGCGTCGCGGCCATAAACGTCGGTGCGGAAGTCGATGCCGCCATCCGGGTCCGTCACCGTGGTGATGTAGGTGATGTGCACCGGCAGGCGATTCTTCAGGCGAATCGTCTGGTGCTTCAGGCTGTCGCCGCCGATCTCGGCCCGCAGCTTCTCCTCCGGCCAGCCCGGCGTGTCGGTCAGGGCCAGGATGGCCAGCGCCAGATTGGGCGGGTCCTGCACCCGGATGCAGCCGTGGCTGAAGGACCGCACCGCCCGGTCGAACAGCCGCTTGGATGGCGTGTCGTGCAGGTAAATGTCGAACTTGTTGGGGAACATGAACTTGATGCGGCCCAGCGAATTGTCGTTGCCCGCATCCTGCCGCACCCGCCAGTGGAAGTTGCGCTCCGTCACAGTCGCCCAGTTGATGCTGCTGGGGTCCACCGGCACGGCGTTGGACGTCCAGTCCGACAGCAGCGTGTAGTGGTTCTTCACGACGTAGCTGTGGTCCTTCTTCTGCTTGGGCAGAATCTCTTCCTTGGCGATTTTGGTCGGCACGTACCAATAGGGGTTCAGCTCCATATAGCTCATGTTGCCGATGAACACGGGCGTGCGGGTGAAGGGCGCGCCCACCACCACGCGCATGGTCAGCTGCACGTCCATGCCGCGCATCAGCGACAGGGTATAGTCGGCCAGGTTGACCACCAGATAGGGCTGGTCCGCCGGCTCCCGCTCCCACCGCCAGCGTTCCATGTTGACGATGATCTGGTTGATGCGCTGATCCACCGTGGCGTTCAGTTCCACCAGGGTGCGCTTGCCGATGGCGCCGTCCGGCTCCTGCCCCTGGCGGCGCTGGAACTCCTTCACGGCTGCGGCCAGGGCGTCGTCGTACAGCTCCGGATTGGTGCCCTTGGGCAGCGGAACGGGCAGGGGCTTGGCCTCACCCGTGGCCACCAGGCGGGCGCGCAGGGCCGGCACGCGCGGGTCGATCATGCCGGGCTTCAGCGCGTCGCTGGTCTTTTCCGGCTTGGGCGCGGGTGCGGCGGGATTGGCGGGATCGGCCGGCGGTGGCGGCGGGGCCGGAGGCGCCTTGGGCGCCGGCGGGATGGTGGGCCAGCCGCCGGCGGCCTTCATCTGCCGATAGTGGGCCAGGGCGGCCTTCAGCGCCGCGTATTCCGGCCGGTGCGGCGCGAGGCTGGTCAGCAGGGTGCTCAGGTCCGTGGCGGAGGCGACGCCGCCCAGGAACTGCGCCCGGTCGAAGGGCGGCCGGTCGATGACCAGTTCCGGGTCGGCCAGGGTGGGGATGATGCGGCCTACCGACACGTCGCTGGCATAATGCACCAGGCCCAAGGTCAGATTGGTTTCGAACGCGGCCTGGGCCTCAGGGCTGTCCAGATGGCCCTGCTGCGCCGTCAGGCTGGCGGGCGCGTAGTCGTTGGGGTTCAGCCCATCCTCATCGGCATGGCCCAGGACGGTCAGGACGGTGCGTGCGGCGGCGTTGGCCTCGCCGTGCTCCACCCACAGGGGCTTCAGTCCCCGCCCCCGGTAGAACCGCGCCAGCACGGTCTGGTCGCTGTCGTCCGGCGTCGCCTCACCCTGCGCTACCGGGAAGCGGTCCTTCATGAGGTCCGCGAGGTCGCGCGCCTGGGCGCCTCCCTGGACGCCCAAAGGAAGCAGGAACAGTACGGTGGCCAGTAGCGCGGCGGTGGAGGCGTTGCGGCGCCGCATCCCGGTCCGCGCCCCATTCCGATCATTCGGGGCGACAGCCCCCATCGACAACCCCATGCAAACCCCGCCTGGCTCACGCCCTTGGACCCCCGGGACGTCCCGGGGGAGACCCATATCAACGACGGCAAGGGTGCCCCCCTGTGCAGCCGCATCTCGACCTGACAACGATAACAGCCGCATCGTTCGATCGGTTGCGGACTATGCCAGCAGTTAGCGGCAAGAAAAGGGCGAAACCGTTCCATGCGGCGCGGGGCGCCCTTGACACCCACCGGCCGTTGCAAAAACGCCATGCCCCGCACCGGTTTCCCGGGCGGGGCATGAACAGGGTGTAAATAAATGAGGCGATTGACCCTTTAGGCCAGCCCCTTCTCCACGAACGTCGCCAGGCGGCGGCCGAAAGCCACCGGATCCGGCAGCGGCTCGCCCTCCAGGATTCGCGCCTGGTCCAGCAGCAGCCAGGCCGCATCCGCCAGGGCTTCACCCTGGGCGCCGCCGGCGCCATTGGCCTTGGCCAGGTCCGCCAGGCGGCGGATCAAAGGGTGGGTGGGGTTGACTTCCAGGATGCGCTTGGATGTCTCATCCAGGCGCCGGTGGGCCTTCAGCATGCGCTCCAGGTGGATGTCCATGTCGCCCTCGTCCGCCACCAGGCAGACGGCGCTTTCGCGCAGGCGTTCGGAGGTGCGCACGTCCTTGACCGCGTCGCCCAGGGTCAGCTTGGCCAGCGCCACCAGATCGGCCACGCTGTCCTCCGGCGCCTTCGGCGTCTCGTCGTTCTTGTCCTCGGCCGTGACGTTGGCCAGGTCGGCGCCGCCGCGGGTGACGGACTTGAAGGCGTGGTCCTTGTACTGGGTGACGGACTGCAGCCAGAACTCGTCCACCGCGTCGGTCAGGAACAGCACTTCCACACCCTTGGCGCGGAAGCCTTCCAGGTGCGGGCTGCGGGCCAATGCGGCCTTGTCCTCGCCGGTGATGTAGTAAATGGCGTCCTGGCCCGGCTTCATACGGCCGACATAGTCTTCCAGGCTGACCAGCTCATCGCCGTTGGTGCCCCCATGGGTACTGTATGCGCGCAGCAGCTTCAGCAGGGTGTCGCGCTGCTCCCGCTCCTCATACAGGCCTTCCTTCAGCACCGCGCCGAAGTTCTCCCAGAAGCGCGCATAGTCCGCCTTGGAGTCGGCGTCGTCGGCCTTGCGGGCCAGGTCGCCCAGCACGCGCTTGGCGATGCCGGTGCGCATCTTGGCCAGCATGGGGTTGTGCTGCAGCATCTCGCGGCTGACGTTCAGCGGCAGGTCCTCGCTGTCCACCACGCCGCGCAGGAAGCGCAGGTAGGCCGGGATCAGGCCTTCCGGACCCTCGGTGATGAAGACGCGGCGGACGTACAGCTTCACCCGGTGCTTGCGCTCCGGTTCGAACAGGTCGAAGGGTTTGGCCTCGGGGATGAACAGCAGGTTGGTGTATTCCAGCACGCCTTCCGCCCGCCAATGCAGGGTCAGCCAGGGATCATCGAAGGCGTGACCGACGTGATGGTAGAATTCCTTGTACTGCTCGGCCGTGATCTCGCTCTTGGGCCGGGTCCACAGGGCGGAGGCGGCGTTGGCCGGCTTTTCGTCATCGCCCACCAGCACCGGGATGCTGATGTGGTCGCTGTACTTCTTGACGATGCTCTGCAGGCGGTAAGTCTGCAGGTAGTCGTCCTCGCCGTCGCGCAGGTGCAGCACGATGCGGCTGCCGCGCGCCGGGGCGTCGTCGCTCTCGCCTACGGTGAACGAGCCCTTGCCGTCTGAAGTCCAGCGCCAGCCCTGGGTTTCACCGGCCTTGCGCGAGTAGACCTCGACCTCGCCCGCCACCATGAAGGCGGAATAGAAGCCCACGCCGAACTGGCCGATCAGCGACACGTCCTTCTCGCCGTCCTTCTTGGCCTCGGCCTTCTGGGACAGGGCGGCCATGAAGTTGGCGGTGCCGGAGCGGGCGATGGTGCCCAGGTTTTCCACCAGGTCGTCCCGGTTCATGCCGATGCCGTTGTCGGCGATGGTCAGGGTGCGGGCGGCCGTGTCCGGCGTCAGGGTGATGCGGAAGGTGGCGTCCCCGGCCGTCAGTTCCGGCTGGGTCAGGGAGGCGTAGCGCAGCTTGTCGCAAGCGTCCGAGGCGTTGGAGATCAGCTCCCGCAGGAAGACCTCCTTTTCCGAATAGAGCGAATGCGCGACGATATCCAGCAGCCGGGAAACTTCGGCCTGGAAGCTGAGTTTTTCCTCACTCATGGGCGTGTTCCGTCCTTCTTTCTGGGCGGCCCTGTCGTGGCGCCGCCGACGTGGTGAACTTGGCTCCGACGCGCCGCCCATTAGTGGGCCGGCCGTCGCGCCCCGATATGAGGGGCGGGCGCGACGGACGCAAGCCCCTCCGTTGGGGCAGGGACTGAATCCGGCATGACCGCTACGGGGGTAGGGTGATGGCATGGTTCGGAAAATCCGGCGCCGGCGGCGCGGCGGTGGATCTGGCGGCCCGCCAGGATGAGCGTGCGGCCCTGGTAGCCGCCATCGCCCGGCGCATGCGTTTGGACCGGCCCTTGGGCCTGCCAGCCCTGAGCCCACGCGTGGCCGCCGCCCTGATGGCCACGCCGCGTGAACTGTTCACCCCGGCGGACCAGACCCCTTACGCCTATCAGGACCAGGTCCTGCCCCTGGCGGCAGCCCAGACCCTGTCCCAGCCTTCCCTGGTGGCGTTGATGACGGAGCTGCTGGACGTCCACCCGGGCGACCGGGTGCTGGAGGTCGGCGTAGGCTCCGGCTACCAGACGGCGCTGCTGGCTCACCTGGGCGCCACCGTCTTCGGGCTGGAGGTCATCGCCGATCTGGCGCGGGCGGCGGAGCGACGGCTGGCGGCCCTGGGGATCAGGAACGTCACCTTGCGCGTGGGCGACGGCCATGGCGGCTGGCCGGACGCGGCCCCCTTCGACGCTATCCTGGCCGCCTGCGCCGCGCCTGCCGTGCCCCCGGCCCTGGTGGACCAACTGCGGCCGGGCGGGCGCCTGCTGCTGCCGGTGGGGCCGGCAGGAGGGGCGCAGCAGCTGTGCCTGGTGGAAAAGGGGCGGGACGGCCGGGTGCGGGAACGGCCGCTGCTGGCCGTCGCCTTCGTTCCCATGGTTGGGGGTTAGGGTGCTATGCGCAGGCGGCGCAGGCCGCCGAAGCCGGACACGGCCTTGCCGAACTTGCCGGCCAGGGCCAGCGTCAGGATGAAGGGCCACAGGTTCAGGCGGATGAAGCGCGACACCCGCTGCGGCAGGCTGGCGGAGGCCATCTGCTCCGCCTCGCGGATGGCCTGCTGCACCTCCGGCGGGGTTTGGTGGCGGGTTTCCTGGATCGACTGCAATAGGTCGATGTGGCGTTGCTTGGCGGTGGCGTCGGCCGGGCGCGTGGCGCAGAAGGACAGCAGGGTGAACAGCTCCTCCGCGAACTCCCCTTCCGTGCCCAGCAGCTTTTCCACCGCGGCGTACTTTTCCGTCGGCACGGCGGACAGGATGCGGTCATGGCTGGTGCCGATGGCTTCCGCCAGCGCGGCGGTTTCCAGGGCGGAGGCCTCGTTGCGCTCCACCGCCAGCAGCCGCTGCTTCACCAGGGCGTAGTCGTCCGTGCCCACGCCGCTGTTCAGCGCCAGATGGTCCACCAGCTGATAGGCGCGCTGGCAGAAGTCCTCCTCCTTGCGCGCGCGGTCGGCGGGAACCGCCATGGCGCCTGCGTCGAACTGCTGGAAGTCGCGCTTGATGAAGCTGGCGTGGCTGGTGTGGGGGGCGCAATCCAGGCTGGGCGCCTGGCGGCACAGTTCGCCTAAATCCTGCTCCGCCTTCAGCGCCTCATAGCTTGCCCGCCAGTGGTCGGGGGAGGAGGCGGGCAGCACCGGTATGGCGGGCACCCCCGTGCCGGCGCCGGGAAACGCCGAGGCCCAATGCCGCTCGATCTCCCGCTCCTTCTCCTGGATGCGCAGCATGGCACGGTTCAGGTCTTCCGACACGAACAGCAGGATCACGCCGAAGACGCTGAGGGAATAGTAGACAATATCGATCCACTTCCAGACGGGATGGTCATGGAAGAAAATTCCGCAGCCCAGCGCGAACAGGAACGAGCTCACCGCCACGATGACAATGGAAATATCGATTTCCGCCACTTCGCTTCTTTCTTTTGGGCGCCGCCCAGCCCTTCCGGGGGCCTTGCCCGGGCCGGCGCCTGTCCCCCTTCGGGCTGGACAGGAGTTATGAAAGCGGTGCCCTGAAAGGGAAGTGTATTTTTTATGTCATTCGGGGAATGCCCCGCAACCTGGGGGCGGTCCTCAGGGAAGCTTGGCCAGCCCGGTCATCAGCAGGGTGACGTCGCTGCCGTTCAGCTTCACATGGCCGTCGGGGCGGAAATCCAAGCTGAAGCGGCGGCCCTGGCTTTCGGGTGCGCCCATGGACTGCAGGGCGAAAAAGCCCAGCATGGCGCCGTTGCCCACGCCGTTGGCCGGCAGGTGGTCCAGGCCGCGCATCAGCAGCGACAGGGTGCCGGTCAGGCCGCGCGGGTTGGCGGCGTCGAACACCAGGGCCGCGTTGCCCACCAGGGCCGCGTCGGGCGCCTGGAAGTCCAGCTTGTCGATGGTCAGATGGCTGCCGGCCTGGCCCAGGGCGGTCAGGGTGCGGTCCTTGATGGCGCGGTTGCGGTGCTTGGCGTCGGGCGGCAGGGTATTCCAGTCAGCCTCCGCCAGGGTGCGCGCCGGCAGGTCGGTGATCTTCAGGTGCAGGTCGCCCTTTTCCGGGATGGGGTCGGCCTGGCCGTTGGCGGCTGGCTTGACCAGGCCACGGTGGCTGTAGTCCAGCGACAGCACGCCATGGTCGCCGTCCATGTTGTCGGCGGTGACGGTGGCGTTCAGGGTCTTCAGGGAATAGGGATGGCCCTCGTCGTCGTGGCTGGCATAGCCGTCTAGGCTGAGGGTCCCCTTCATGCGCGACAGCACGGCGCCGGCGGGGCCGGGATCCGTGCCGCCGCCCACGCGCAGCAGGGCGCCCTGGGCCATGTTGAAGTCCGTGACGTCGATGGCCAGCAGGCCGCGCAGCAGCCGGGTTTCCTCCGTACCTTCCGGCGTCCTGGTGTCCAGCTTGTTCACTTCCATCCGCAGCGGGCCGCTCCACCGCCCGCGCGCCTCGTCCTCCGGCATGAAGCGCACGGTCAGGGCGTCCATGGACACGGTGCCGTGACCGGGGCGGGGGATGAAACGGATGTCGCCCGCCTTGGCGTCCAGCAGATCCACCGTCTGGAAGTCGGGGGTCCAGCGGGCGTGCAGGCTCTGGCTGCCCAAGCGCACCTCGCCGATGCGCATGCCCTGGCCGTCGAACACGCCCATGGGGCTGGGCAGGGCGCCGGTGGCGTCCCAGTGGCCGTCGGCCGTGGGCGTCACCGCCAGCACCAGGGTGCCGAGGTCCAGCACGCTGTCGTCGCCCAGGTGCAGCTGGGCGCCGGGCAGGCTCAGGCGGTAATGATCCCCCTCCCGCGTGGCGCTGGCGTGGCCGTTCAGGGTCAGGCGCAGGCTGCCGTCCTTGTGCGGGTTGGCGGGCTTGGTCAGCTGCTGTTCGGCCAGCCGGGCCAGCTTGTCGGCACCTTCCTGCGTCACGGGCGCTGCCAGGGCGGACGTGCCCAGCAGCAGGGGGATCAGCGACAGGGCGGCGAGACGGGGGCGGACGGGCATGGACGGGCCTTCAGGGGAACGGTGTTGCGCCTAGGTGATACGGGAGTATTGGCCGGAATCAAGCGGCGTGCCTGTCGGGCCGGTACCCTATATAAGGATGGCCCCGCATTATGTCCGCATTGGGGGCGGGGTTTTTCCAGGGCCACTTGGCCGCGGCCAGACGGGGGTCCACTGACGGGGGTCCACTGGCAGGAGCCACTTCGGAACCGCCGTCCTCGGGCGCGGTTCATGCGAGGGGCCCTCAAACACGCCGTCTTGTTTTTGGGGGCCGCCGCCCCAACACTGAGTGTCATGAGCGACCGTCCCCGCCCCTCTCCAGCCTCCGCCCTGCCCGCTCCGCGGCGGGCCGCCGACAGCGTGGGCGCCTTGCCGGGCGGGCGGGTGGTGGCGGTGCTGGGTCCCACCAACACCGGCAAGACCTACCTGGCCATGGAACGCATGCTGGCCCACGCCAGCGGCATGATGGGCTTCCCGCTGCGCCTGCTGGCGCGGGAAAACTACGACAAGGTGGTCAGGGCCAAGGGGGCGGGCCAGGTGGCCCTGGTGACGGGGGAGGAAAAGATCATCCCCCCCGGTGCCCGCTATTGGATCTGCACCGTCGAATCCATGCCGCTGGACCATGTGGCCCAGTTCCTGGCGGTGGACGAGATCCAGCTGGCCGCCGATCCCGAGCGGGGGCACATCTTCACCGACCGCCTGCTGCACGCGCGCGGGACGGAGGAGACGATGTTCCTCGGCTCCGACACCATCAAGCCGCTGCTGCAGAAGCTGATCCCCAAGGCGGAGTTCGTGTCGCGACCCCGCTTCTCCAGCCTGACCTACAGCGGGCACAAGAAGCTGACCAAGCTGCCGCCCCGCGCCGCCGTGGTGGCCTTCTCCGCCGCCGACGTATACGGCCTGGCGGAACTGCTGCGCCGCACCCGCGGTGGCACGGCGGTGGTGCTGGGTGCCCTCAGCCCCCGCACCCGCAACGCCCAGGTGCAGCTCTATCAGGAAGGGGCGGTGGATTACCTGGTGGCGACCGACGCCATCGGCATGGGCCTGAACATGGACGTCGACCATGTGGCCTTCGCCCGCCTGTCCAAGTTCGACGGTCAGCAGCCGCGCCGCCTGCGCGCACCGGAGGTGGCACAGATCGCCGGCCGCGCCGGCCGGCACCTGACCGACGGCACCTTCGGCACGACGGACGAGGCGCCACCGCTGGATCCCGAGATGATCGACGCGGTGGAGAACCATAAGTTCGAGACGTTGAAGACCCTGATGTGGCGCAACGTCGACCTGGATTTCCGTAGCCCCCAGGCCCTGCTGCGCGCGCTGGAGGAACGGCCGCCGTCGCCTGTGCTGATCCGCGCGCGGGAGGCGGACGACCATCTGGCCTTGCAGGCGCTGGCGCAGGACGCCGACCTCATGCGCCTGGCCAACAACCCCCTGGCGGTGCGCCTGCTGTGGGAGGTCTGCCAGATTCCGGACTTCCGCAAGGTGCTGTCCGACGCTCACACCCGCCTCCTGTCCCAGATCTTCAAGTATCTGCGCGACGGGCCGGCCGGCACGCTGCCGCTGGATTGGGTGGCGGCCCAGGTGGCCCGCCTGGATCGGGGCGAGGGCGACATCGACACCCTGGTGTCGCGCATCGCCCATATACGCACCTGGACCTACATCTCCCACCGTCCCGGCTGGCTGGACGATGCCGTCCATTGGCAGGAGCGCACCCGCGCCATCGAGGACCGGCTGTCCGACGCCCTGCATGAGCGCCTGACCCAGCGCTTCGTCGACAAGCGCTCGGCCGGCCTGGTGAAGCGCTTGGCCGACGGGCGCGACCTGATGGGGGCGGTGGACCGCGACGGCCGCGTGCTGGTGGAAGGCCACCCGGTGGGCCGGCTGCACGGTGTGGCCTTCCAGTTGGACGCCGACGTGCCGGCGGCCGACGCCAAGGCCATCACCACCGCCGCCCGCCGCGCCCTGGGCGACGTCATCAATCAGCGGGTGCGCGCGCTGGAGGCGGCACCCGACGCCGCCATCACCCTGGACGGCGGTGGGGCGCTCAGCTGGGATGGCGCCGTGATCGGCGTGCTGGCGCCGGGGCCCACGCCGCTGGCCCCCTTGGTGCGCCTGGTGGGCGACGATTTCCTGCAGACCGGCCAGCGCGAACCTGTGCGGGCCCGCCTGACACGCTGGGTTGAGGCGCACGTGGCCCGGGTGCTGGCCCCCCTCGCGGCGCTGGCCGCGGCGGCGCGGGGCGGGGAGTTGTCCGGCGCCGGCCGGGGCATCGCCTTCCAGGTGGCGGAGGCGCTGGGCGGCCTGCCCCGCGCAGCACTGGAACCGTTGATCGCCACCCTGACAAAGGAGGACCGGCGGCGCCTGGCGGCCCTGGGCTTGCGCCTGGGCTTCAGCCAGGTGTTCCTGACGGCGCTGACGCGGCCGGCGGCGGTGGCCTTGCGCGGGCTGCTGTGGTCGGTGGCACACGCCACGCCCGTGGCCGTGCCGCCACCCGGACGCGTGACCCTGGTCGTCGGCGACCTGCCGCCGCATTTCCTGGCCGCCATCGGCTACGTTCCCCTGGGATCCCGCGCCATGCGCATCGACATGGTGGACCGGCTGGAGAAATCCCTGGCCGGGCGGGCCAAGGCCGGGCCGCTGGTCGCCGTGGATGATCTGGTGCTGAGCCTGGGCGTGCCCCGGTCGGAGGTGCCGTCCCTGATGTCCGCGCTGGGCTACCGTCTGGGGCAACCCAAGGCGGAGGGGGAGCCGGCCCCCTGGCAGCGACGGCGACCCAAGCCCAGCCCGGCGCCGGCGGCGAATCACGTGGGAACCAGGTCTGGCGGGAAGGCGGCGCCCGCGCCCCAGGCGGTGCCGCCCAGCGACCATCCTTTCAGCATTTTGCGGACCTTGGTGGAGGTGCCCTGATGGGGGGCGTGGCGGTGATGGCAAAGGCGGCGGCGCGACATGGCTAAGGGAAACGGGAAGGGTGCCGGCCCGGATGACGAGGATGCGGCCGACCTGGCCGAAGGCCGGCTGCGGCTGGACAAATGGCTGTGGTACGCCCGCTTCCTGAAGTCGCGCAGCCTGGCCGCCAAGCTGTGTGGCTCCGGCGCCATCCGCTGCGGTGGCACCTCCATCACCAAGGCGCACCACACCGTGCGGCCGGGCGATGTGTTGACCTTTCCCCTGGGCAACCATATCCGCGTCATCAAGGTGCTGGCGTTGGGCACCCGCCGCGGCCCGGCACCGGAGGCCCAGGCGCTGTATGAGGACCTGGCGCCGCCCACGCCGGAGTCGCGCCTGCCCAAGGCTCTGTAAGATTTAGGCGAACTGGTTCTATCCAGATGGGCTTCCGCCTTCTACGCTGTCGGTCAATAAGCGCCGCCCAGGGGGCGCGGCGCGCAAGGATCGAGGCCGGTTATGAAGGTTTGGGGACAGGGCATGGGGGCGGCGGTAGCCGTGGGTATTTTAGGCGCGGCGCTGGGGGCCTGCCTGGTCCCGGTGGCGGCGAACGCCGCGGCGTTCGACCCGGTGGCGGCAACGCAGGCTTATCTGGACACGGTGCCCGCCGACGCACGGGCCAAGTCGAACGCCTATTTCGAGGGCGGCTATTGGCTGCAGCTGTGGCGCTTCCTGGTGTCGCTGGCCGTGGCGGCCGTATTCCTGGCCGGCGGCTTGGCGCGGCGCCTGCGGGATCGGCTGGCCGGCCTGGGCCGCTTCGCCACGCCGGTGTTCTTCATCGCCTACACCGTCATCGACTATGTTCTCAGCCTGCCCTACGTCGCGTATGCCGACTGGTACCGTGAGCGGCAATACGGCCTGATGAACCAGACCTTCGGCGACTGGTTCGGCGACCAGATGATCCAGCTGGCCATTTCCAGCCTGATCGGCGCCCTGGTCGTCTGGGTGCTCTACGCTATCGTCCGCCGCCTGGGCCGAAGCTGGTGGATATGGGCCAGCGCCTTCGGCGTGGTGGTGCTGGTTCTCATGATCGTGGTGACCCCGGTCTTCGTGGCGCCGCTGTTCAATAAATATGAGCCGATGAAACAGGGCCCGGTGCGCGAGGCCCTGCTATCCATGGCGCGGTCCAATGAAGTGCCCGCCACCGACGTCTATGAGTTCAACGCCTCTCGCCAGTCCAACAAGATCAGCGCCAATGTCAGCGGCCTGTTCGGCACCACCCGCATCTCCCTGACCGACACGCTGCTGCAGCGCTGCACCCTGGCGGAGATCAAGGCGGTGATGGGGCATGAGATGGGGCATTACGTCCTGAATCACGTCTTTGTCCTCCTGCTCTACCTCTCCCTCCTGGTCTGCTTGGGCTATCTGTTCGTGGATCGGGTCTTCGGCCGGCTGACGCGCGGCGGGCGCTGGGGCATCACCGGCCTGGGCGACGTGGCGGGCCTGCCCTTGGTCGTCATCCTGTTCACCGCATACTTCTTCGTGCTGACGCCCGTGCTCAACACCATCATCCGCACGCAGGAGGCGGAGGCCGACGCCTTCGGCCTGAACCTGTCGCGCGAGCCGGACGGCTTCGCCACCGTGGCGCTGAAGCTGGCCGAATATCGCAAGCTGCAGCCGGGAAGGTGGGAGGAGATCGTGTTCTACGACCATCCCTCGGGCTACAACCGCATCCTGCGCGCCATGCGCTGGAAGGCGGAGAACCTGCCAGCGGTGGCGGCCGCGCCCGCCGAACCCGCGCCCGGCCCGGCCCCGGCGGAGCCCAAGCCGTGACCGGCGCCTCTTCGCTTCCGGACTCCCCCTTGGCCGATCTGCTGGCCCATGCCCTGACGTATCCCGAGGCGTGGGAGGATCATCCCTGGGGGGAGACGGTGGTGAAGGTGCGGCAGAAGATCTTCGTCTTCCTGGGCCGGGACGGGGCGGCCGGCTGCCACGTGACGGTGAAGCTGCCTCGCTCCGGCCCCTTCGCGCTGGATATGGCCAACTGTGCGCCCACGGGGTATGGCCTGGGGCGCGCGGGTTGGATCACCGCCACATTCGGCGCGGGCGAGGACGTGCCGCTGGACCTGCTGCGGGCCTGGATCAGGGAAAGCTACCAGGCCGTGGCGCCCAAGAAGCTGGGGGCACGGCTTGATGCCCAGGCCGCGACCGGCGTCGAATCCACCCCTTAACCCTTGCCCTCCAGCAGGTCGCGGCGGGCGACCAGACCCTGGCCGACGACGTCGAAGAAGGCGCGGACGCGCGCGGTGTTGCGCAGATCCCGATGCGTGATCAGCCACAGCTCGCGCGTCAACCCGCCCTCGGGACCGGTAACGCGTACCAAGTCCGCTTCCGGGTCACCCAGGTAGCAGGGCAGTAGGGCCAGCCCGATCCCGGCCTTCACCGCCATCATCTGGTTGATGAGGCTGCTGGAGCGATAGACGATGGTGGCCCCCGGCACCATGTCGGTGAGCCAGGTCGCGGCGGCGGCGGTGGCGGCCGTGTCCCAGCCGATGAAGCTGTGTCCCGCGAACCCCGGCGCCACGGGGGCGGGCTTGCCGGCCAGATAGGCCGGACTGGCGTACAGGGCCCAGGCGGTATCCGCGAGGCGCCGGCCGAACAGGTCGCCCTCGGCCGGCCGCGTGGCGCGGATGGCGATGTCCGCTTCCCGGCGCAGCAGGTCCAGCTGCCGGTTGTCGACCAGCAGTTCGATCGAGATCCCGTCGTGCCGGGCGCGGAACTCCACCAGCAGGTCGTTCAGCAGCCGGTAGGCCAGGCTTTCCGAGCAGGTGATCCTGAGGTTTCCGGACAGGCGGGTGTCCCGCCCGGTGATGTCCCGGTCCAGCGCCAGGGCTTCCTCTTCCATGCGTTCGGCTGCCAGCAGCATACGCTCCCCCGCGTCCGTCGGGCGGTAGGTGCCGGCACTGCGCTCGAACAGCTGGACCTGGAACGTCGCCTCAAGGGCGTTCAGCCAGCGAAAGATGGTTGAATGATCGTGTCCTAGTGTCTTGGCGGCACCCTTCAGCGATCCCGTCCGGCTGATCGCCAGGATCAGCCGGAAGCTGTTCCAGTCCATGTCGCTTGTTCCTGTGCAAGGTCGGCTGCCCGAATGCACCCTGTCTTTGCGCCATTGCAAAGTAAGGCGCATTTGGCGGCCCAGCAACGCCGCTGGATTTGCACCGGCGCAAGCGCGCCTTGCCAAAGGCCAAGCCGGCTTGGCGCCGGCGAAAGCCTATGGTGCCCGCCGTTGACCTGAGCCGCTGACCTGAAAGGACCCTTGCCTCATGTTCAAGATGTACGGTTTCTGGCGCTCGGCCGCCGCTTTCCGTGTGCGTGCGGCGCTGAACCTCAAGGGCCTGGCGGTCGAGGAGACGATGATCGATCTCGACGCCGGGGAGCAGAACGCGCCGGCCTTCCTGGCCGTCAATCCGGCGGCGGCCGTGCCCGCGCTGTTCGTGGATGGCGGGCCGCCGCTGACCCAATCGCTGGCCATCCTGGAATATCTGGAGGAGATGTACCCCGACCCGCCGCTGCTGCCCACCGGCGTGCGCGCCAGGGCCCGGGTCCGGGCGCTGGCGCTCGGCTTCGCGGCCGACCATCACCCCTTGATCGTGCCGCGGGTGCGGCGCCATCTGGCCGCCGCCTTCGGTGTGGATCACACCGATTGGGTGCGGCACTGGTTTCGCGAGGGGTTGGCGCAAGGGGAGGCCCGCCTGGCCGGCGATCCCGCCGTCGGCCGCTTCTGCCACGGCGACAGCCCCACGATCGCGGACCTGTGCCTCATGAGCCACGTGACCGGTGCCCAGGGGTTCCAGATCTCCCCGGCCGACTATCCGACCATCGACCGCATTTTCAACGCCTGCATGGAGATAGATGCCTTCGCTGCGGCGGCGCCGCTGCGCCAGCCCGGGGCGCCGCGCTAAGCCTCGACCACCGTGACGGTGTCGCCCGGCCGCACCGTTCCACCCTCGATGACGCGGGCGTAGACGCCGCAATTGACGTGGCCGTAGCCGTTCATCAGGGATTTCAGAACGGGCATGTCGCGCTCGCCGGTCACCGGGTTGACCTCGGTGGCGGCGCAGCGGCGGATGTTCTTGAACACCTCCAACAGGGTTTCGCCCACGCGCAGGCGCTTGCCCACCCACTGCGCCTCCGCCCAGGGGGCGAGGTCCGAGAGCAGCAGGTTGCCGCGGAAGCGGCGCGGATCCACCGGCGTCTGGGTCACCCGCTCCAGGTCCTTGCAACTGGCCAAGTTGATCAGCGACACCGCCTTTTCCTCGATGTCGCTGAACATGTGGCCTGGTGCCTCGATCACCTTGTAGGGTGGTGGCACGGCCGCGTCCTTCATATAGGCGGCCAGGAATTGCTCAATCAGCAGGCGGCCGGTGGGGGTGTCGATGCGCCCCTTGGCCACCTGCCTGCCGTTGCGCAGCAGCACCAGCGTGCAGCTGGCGGCGTCGTAGCGCGCGTCCAGCGTGGCCAGCCGTTCGTCCCGCATCAGGGCCAGGAAGTTGCTCTTGGGCCGCCAGGCGGGACTGACCACGTCGAAGGTGGTGGCGCCGTGGGTGATGGCGAAGCGCCGGTCCTGCGGCATGCCTTGGCCAGGGGTCAGCGTGACCGCCTCCAGGGTCTGGGCGGACAACCCCTTGACGGGGAAATAGTGCAGGATGGAAACGGTCGTCATCATGGGGCCAGTCTAAGGGATCGCCCCCGCCGCTTGTCAACGAACGGTCGGGGACAGGTCGACGACAATTAGATGTAGGGCGGGGTAGATGTAGGAACGGGCGTGTGACCGGGCTTGCGGCTGGCGGGCTCAGGCCCCATATCGCTGGTGCATCCTTCGGATCGCACAATTGTCGTGGATCATGGCTGGAACGGGCTGCCTGGCGGACGCTCCGGCTGACACTAGGAGCTTTTTGCGATGGACTTCGAGAAGTTCACAGAGCGCAGCCGTGGCTTCGTGCAGGCGGCGCAGACGCTGGCGCTACGCGGCGGACACCAGACCCTCAACCCTGAACACCTGCTGAAGGTGCTGCTGGACGACAGCGAAGGCCTGGCGGCCAACCTGTTGCGTTCCTCCGGCGCCGATCCGGCCCGCGCCCTTTCGGGCGTCGAGGCGGCGCTGGCCAAGGTGCCGGTGGTATCCGGCCCCGGCGCCGGGCAGATCAGCCTCAGCCGTGAGCTGGCCAAGGTGTTCGACAGCGCCCTGCAGCTGGCCCAGAAGGCGGGCGACAGCTTCGTGACGGCGGAACGGCTGCTGCTGGCCCTGACCATGGCCGAGGGCACGACGGCTGCCAAGGTGCTGGCCGAGGCCGGCGCCAAGCCGCAGACCCTGAACCAGGCGATCAACGCCTTGCGCAAGGGCCGCACCGCCGACAGCGCGTCGGCGGAACAGAGCTATGATGCCCTCAAGAAATACGCCCGCGATCTGACCCAGGCGGCGCGTGACGGCAAGCTCGACCCCGTCATCGGGCGCGATGAGGAAATCCGCCGCACCATCCAGGTGCTGGCCCGCCGCACCAAAAATAACCCCGTCCTGATCGGCGAGCCCGGCGTGGGCAAGACCGCCATCGTGGAAGGCCTGGCCCTGCGCATCGTCAACGGCGACGTGCCGGAAGGCCTGAAGAACAAGCGCCTGATGGCGCTGGATCTGGCTGGCCTGGTGGCGGGCGCCAAGTTCCGGGGTGAGTTCGAGGAACGGCTGAAGGCCGTGCTGCAGGAGATCCAGTCCGCGGCGGGCGAGGTCATCGTCTTCGTCGATGAGCTGCACACCCTGGTGGGGGCCGGCAAGGCCGACGGCGCCATGGACGCCTCCAACATGCTGAAGCCGGCGCTGGCGCGCGGTGAACTGCACTGTGTGGGTGCCACGACGCTGGACGAATACCGCAAGTACATCGAGAAGGACGCGGCCCTGGCCCGGCGTTTCCAGCCCGTCTTCGTGGCCGAGCCGACGGTGGAGGATACCATCTCCATCCTGCGCGGCCTGAAGGAGAAGTACGAGCTGCACCATGGCGTGCGCATCACCGACGGCGCCATCGTGGCCGCCGCCACCCTGTCCAACCGCTACATCACCGACCGCTTCCTGCCCGACAAGGCCATCGACCTGGTGGACGAGGCCGCCAGCCGGCTGCGCATGGTGGTGGACAGCAAGCCCGAGCAGATCGACGAGCTGGACCGCCAGATCATCCGCCTGAAGATCGAGCGCGAGGCGCTGAAGCGCGAGACCGACCAGGGCTCCAAGGACCGGCTGGTCAAGCTGGAGACCGAACTGGCCGAGCTGGAGGAGCAGTCGGGCAACCTCACCGCCCAGTGGCAGGCGGAGAAGGACACCCTGTCCAGCGCCCAGAAGCTGAAGGAACAGCTGGAACAGGCCCGGGCGGAGCTGGAAAACGCCCAGCGCACCGGCAATTGGGCGCGGGCGGGCGAGCTGACTTACGGCGTCATCCCGGAGACGGAGCGCCGTCTGCGCGAGGCGGAGGAGGCCGGCGGCAACCGCATGCTGAACGAGGAAGTGCGCGATGGCGACATCGCCGCCGTGGTCAGCCGCTGGACCGGCATTCCCGTGGACAAGATGCTGACGGGCGAGCGGGAAAAGCTGCTGCGCATGGAGGAGAAGCTGCACAGCCGCGTGGTGGGCCAAGACGAGGCGGTGGTGGCCGTGTCCAACGCGGTGCGCCGCGCCCGCGCCGGCCTGCAGGACCCCAACCGCCCCATCGGCAGCTTCCTGTTCCTGGGCCCCACCGGCGTGGGCAAGACGGAGCTGACCAAGGCCCTGGCCGAATTCCTGTTCGATGACGAGACGGCCATGGTCCGCCTCGACATGTCGGAATACATGGAGAAGCACTCCGTCGCCCGCATGATCGGCGCCCCGCCGGGCTATGTCGGTTATGAGGAGGGCGGGGCCCTGACCGAGGCGGTGCGCCGCCGGCCCTACCAGGTCGTGCTGTTCGACGAGGTGGAAAAGGCCCACCCCGACGTGTTCAACGTGCTGCTGCAGGTGCTGGACGACGGCCGCCTGACCGACGGCCAGGGCCGTACGGTGGACTTCCGCAACACGCTGATCATCATGACGTCCAACCTGGGGTCCGAGGCCTTGGCCGCGCTGGCCGACGGGGCGGACGCGGCGGCGGTGGCCACGGCGCACGCCCATGTGCTGGAGGTGGTGCGCGGCTCCTTCCGGCCGGAGTTCCTGAACCGGCTGGATGAGATCCTGATCTTCAACCGCCTGTCGCGGCCGCACATGGCCGGCATCGTCAACATCCAGCTGGGCCGCCTGCGGCGCATGCTGGCGGAGCGGAATATGACGCTGGAGCTGGACGACGCGGCCCTGCGCTGGCTGGCCGACGCCGGCTACGACCCGGCCTATGGCGCCCGGCCCCTGAAGCGGGTGATTCAGCGGGAACTGCAGAATCCCTTGGCCACTCGCATCCTGGAAGGCCGCATCAACGATGGGGAGACCATCACCGTCTCCGCCGGGCCGGAGGGCCTGGTCCTGAACGGTGAGGCCATCAAGGTGCCGCCGGCCGGCGAAAGCCTCTGGGGCCAGCCGCCCACCGTGCATTGAACGGTACTGTTCTGATACCAGCGGCACGAGACGGGGGCTTGTGCCGCTGTAGCCCGCGACTGCGGGCGCCGGAGATTTCTGGGGAGCCGAAGGCGGACTGGAAATCGAGGATAAGCCAAGCGGCCAGATGGCCGCGCCCGGCGCCGGAGGGGGGATTTGAGCGGTCACGATCAAATGCCGCACGTATGAACGCTGACAGGTGAAGGGCCGGTCCCCAGGAAGGACCGGCCCTGAATTTTATGGATCGGGGCGTTTATGCTCAGTGCCGCTTCACGGCGGCCTGGACCACGTGACCCGTGCCGGGCTTGACGGCGACCAGGGTGCTGCCGTTGCCGCCCTGCAGATCGCGGAAGGCCTCTTGGTCCTCGGCGACGATGGCCTGGAACTGCTTGAGGTCCTTCCCGTCCAGCTTGCGGCCGGCTTCGATCTTGGCCTCCTTGCTGTCGGGATTGATCTGCTGGTTGCCGCGCAGCACTTCGAAGTGTAGGTGCGGGCCGGTGGCGCGGCCGGTGGCGCCGACATAGCCGATCACGTCGCCCTGGGCCACGCGCATGCCGGCGCGCAAGTTCTTGGCGATGCGGCTCATGTGGCCATAGGCGGTTTCCATCTGGTTGCCGTGGCGCAGCTTGACGTAGTTGCCATAGCTGCTGAAGGGCCCCGCCTGCTCCACCACGCCGTCGCCGGCGGCATAGATGGGGGTGCCCACGGGGGCGCCGAAGTCCTTGCCCTTGTGCATCTTGCTGTAGCCCAGCACCGGGTGCATGCGCATCCCATAGCCGGAGGTGACGCGGGCGCCGTCGATGGGGGTGCGCAGGATGGCGCGGCGGATGCTCTCGCCCAAGGCGTTATAATAATCGGCGGTGCTGCCGGACGCCTGGTAGCGGTAGATGGCCTTCTCCTTGCCCGACAGGGTCAGCGAGGCGAACTGGATGTCGCCGTCGCGGGCGGGCTGGCCGTCCTCGGTGTAATAGCGCTCGAACAGGATTTCAAAGGTGTCGCCCGGCTGCAGGTCGCGCTGGAAGTCGACATCGTAGGCGTAGCGCTTGATGAAGGCGTCCAGCACGGGGTAGGGCACGCCGGCGGCACTGGCCGCCTCCGACAGGCTGCTGGTGATGCGGCCGCGGGCGGCCATCAGTTTCTTCTCCAGCGGCTTGTCCACCTGGCGGGCCTGATAGCGGCCGCCGTTGAAGGCGACCGACACGGCGCGCTCGGCGGCCGGCTGGAATTCCAGGCCGATGAACTTGTCACCCTCGCTGTGGTCGAACAGCACGGTGATGCCCTGGCCAGCCTTCATGCGGCGCACGTCATAGACACCGCTTAGGGCGCTGACGGCGTTCTGGGCGCTGTCGGCGGGCACGCCGCCATCCATCAGCACCTGCATCAGGGTGTCGCCCCGGCCGACATTGACGTGGCGACGCTCCACCGGATCGACCGACAGGGGCTTGCCGGCCTGCGGTGCCGGATCGGCCGCGGCAACGGCGGTCTGCTGCGGCACCTGCTGGTCCTTGGGCGCCGCGGCGGCGGCGGCGGCCAGGTCGGGATCCACGTCCGATGGCGGGGCAGGGGGCAGCGCCTGGGGGGCGACGGCCACGCTGCCCGTGTCGTCCAGGGACGCCAGGGAGACGACGCCGCCCAGGGTCAGGGCGACGGCCGATGTCACGGCGATGCGCTTCAGCAAGGCCCCCACTCCCCCAAATCAAACCGCATCGTCAAAACCCTCAACCTCAAAGGCTACATGGGCCCCATCGGGCGCTGTTTCCCGGGCACCTGCTTCCAGGGCACGGGCACGGTGTCGACGGGCCGCCCGGTTGAACGGCCTTGGCCGTGGTGCCGACGCACCACGAAAATCCTCATCAACCGGTCCCGCCCTTGCGTGACGGGGCCGATGTCGAGGGAGAGGAACTGACGACTGGAAACGCCGAAATCCGGTTCATCGTCCGGGGATCCGGCAGGTCGTAACGCCCCAGCTTCTTCTCGTCCGATGGGCCTAGGTTCACCTGCCAAAAGGCGCGGAAAGCCTGGCCACCGGTTAGGCCAATCCTCGCGTGACGCGATTGCCACTGTCAACGGGAACATCCTACGTACGACACGTTAATAGGACTTGAAAGACGATGGCGTTTGAGTCCGTCCCCGCAGGGGCAGGCTGGGTACCGCCGACGGGCCGCCTCCTACCCGGCGGTGGTGGCGAAATTGGGGCAAGGTGGCGGCGCCCCGTCCCCGTTGCAGGCCTGGGGTGGTTAAAGCGCCTGACCGGACATCCTGTCTACGCGCGCGCACGAGCATATATAGGGGATGTGCGCGCGTAACGGCGGTGCCTCCGGTGGGGTGGTCATGGTTCGGCAAAAATCGTCATGTGACTGCAAAATTCCTGTAGACAGCCCCCCGGTGAGGTCACTATAACCCCGTTCACCGACGCGGCGGGCGACAACGAACGGC